>RGBY01000460.1 GCA_009919445.1 Planctomycetia bacterium | reverse complement strand
GCCTTGCCGCGCAACTGGTCAGAGTCGGCGTCACGTACTATTCCGACGGACCGCGGGAGAGCGAGTGGTTTCGGTGGTCAACAGCTCTCGGACAGAACCAGCCCGGATTGGTGCTGATGGGGAAAGGCGATGCAGCAGAGCTGGCACGAGACGTCCAGACAAATGAGGACAAACTGCCGCCAGATGATTTTTCCGACGCACCTGAACGGTCGCTTGAGGCACTTCGCCGGGCGATTGAAACTGCCGGCTTTTCGGAAGGGGCGAGCAAGTATGTTGCCATCATCGGCGACACGGGCTATGAGGCTGATCCTGAGGGCGCTGATAACCTCGCCCAAATCGACGCTCAAAGGAAGCAGGATCGACCGAGGGTCAACAGCATCGGCAAGCAGAAACTCATCGAGGCGATCGCCGAGGAAATCGAGCGGAATGACCTTACGATCTTTTTTGTCCATGTGGGAGATCGAAAAACATCCGCACAGGGGCTTTTCAAGGACGACGCCGACGCAGTCCGGGCAGCCTTGGGCGAGAAAGCGAAGGGCCAAGTTAGCTACATCACAGCTGAAGAAAAGACGCTCGCTGAAGAACTCGGCAAGGCTCGCGACAAAGCCGAGGCGTTGCGTCGCCAGCGGGAACGTGACATCGCCCGGATGGAATCAAGAAATCAGGCTACGGAGCCCGGGCCGAAGCTGATCGACCGGCTTGGTGCTCAGAAAATGACGCTTGAGCAGTACGAGAACTCACACCTGCAGTACTTTGTGCCAGCCCGTGGCTGGCTCTATCAACCGGCGGAATCCCGGAGTGACATCGAACGAGTGCCGCAATTCACAGAACTCCTTTTTCTCGCTTTGATAAGTCTGCTGAAGCATTGCCGGGAGCGGCTGGCCAAGAATCTGGCCGTAGACGGCTCGAAAGCAGTTGCGGTATTTGCGGAATCGCTGGCAGCCGAGACAGGCGATCTCAATGTGGTGGAAGAAACGCTGGCTCAGTGGCAGGCGATCCCCGAATCGCAGCAGCGAATAGGAGTCTTCCTCGAAGACAAGCTCGGGGTGCGGATTAAGGCAACGCTTCCTTTTCCCCCTGATGGGTACCGGGAGGATGAAGCCGCTGAGGCTCCGGAGAACCCGCATGCGACTCACGAATTCTGGCGAGCCCTGCTCCGTGTAGAGAAGCTTCTGGATGCCCTCAAGGCAGCCGATGACAAGGCATTTTGGTTTAATGCCGCCAGCCTTGTCCCTTAGCGGTCGCCAAGGACAACATAAATCCTGATGGTTGTCCAAGTTGGCAGTTACCACGAGTCTGCTTTCTCGGGGCAACTGTTTAATGAATTCTAGCGACAGCCGCACGGCATAACCGGAGCCGGAATAAGGCGAGGAAGGTGTTGGACTGGCCGTGGAGCCAGCGTTGCCAAGTCCGATGGCTCCACGGCCAGTCCAACACCTTCCTCGCCTTATTCCGGCTCCGGTTATGCCG
>RGBY01000459.1 GCA_009919445.1 Planctomycetia bacterium | reverse complement strand
TGGCCACGCACAGCGCCATTGCTGAATCGGTAGCTGTGGGGATTCCTTCGATCGAATGGGGTGAAGCAGTAGGCATCGCGATAACAGTGCGTGATGGCTTTGAAACACCCTCTACTACCGAGTTACAAAGCCTCATCAGGGACAGGCTGCGGTCTTCGCGGGTACCCGAAAAAGTCGTTGTAATAGACGCGTTACCCTACAACGAAATGGGCAAGTTGCTTAGGCGAGAAATTAAAGCGCTGCTCGCCTGACGCCATCTTCCAATACAACCCTTCTTGGCGGCTAGGTAATAGCCGGCGCAGTGCTAAAACCACTTGGCTCATGGCCTAGCTATTTGCGGCGTGAAGCCGCAGACACTTTTGCGTTCGCCTTTGATTTCAACCGGGCGGCAGAAGTGGTCTTAGCCTTTGTTGGCGCTTTTTTGGTGGTGCTGGCCTTTTTTTGCGCCGCTGTGCGCATTTGATCAATATCATCAAAGGCACCGGGACGAACAACGCCATTACCCGCAAGCCGTAACGCTTCTGTCGTGTAGCGCTGCGCTAGCTGCCTACGCTGCCGCGACGACTTATTTCGAGCATCGGCCCATAAAGGCCACGTAAACAGGCTAGTGAGTACCGTCAGGGCGTGCACTTCTACATCGATACCGGTTTGGGCGTAATCTGTCTGAGTAAACTCCCGCAAACTACTAATCATCCCCTGCCAAAAGGGGTCGTTGTCAATAGCCGCTCTGTCACGAATCATTTGGTGCAGCCACGCTGGCCCTGGCTGCCGCCGGAGCCGAGGTTGTCCACATCGACAGTTCTCGGCAGGCAATGGAACTGGCCCGGGAGAATGCAGCTGCCTCCGGCTTGTCCGCGGCACCGATCCGCTGGGTTCGCGAAGATGCTCAGCGGTTTGTTGGCCGTGAACTTCGGCGGGGCAGCCGCTATGACGGCTTTGTGCTCGACCCGCCCTCCTGGGGCCATGGCCCCAAGGGCGAGGCCTTTGCCATCGACCGTGACCTGCTGCCGCTGCTGGCCGACTGTGGCCGGCTGCTGAAGCAGGATGCTCGCGGCCCCGTGCTGCTCACGGCCCACTCCCCCGGCTGGCAGCCGCGGCGGCTGCAAGACACACTGAAGGCTGCCCTGCAGGCGACACCACTGGCAGCGACCAGCATCGACTGGGGCGACCTGACCTGCCCCGACCTGACAGGGCGGCCGCTGCCGCTGGGTGGCTTTGCCCGGACCGGCGGCCAGTCACCGCCCACCAACCAGAAGACCAACGGTCTGTGACCAACACCGCAACAATCATCGACACCATTTTGGCTGCCGGCACAATCACGAGCCCGGCGAACCCTCGCGTCCGTGCGGCAGCCCGGCTTCGGGATGCCGGCCAGCGCCGGGAGACCGGCCTGACGCTGGTTGACGGGATGCGGGAAATCAAGCGTTGCCTCCGGGCCGGGGTTGATGTGGTGGAGGCATTTGTTGCGGCTGACAGTTTGTCACCGCCAGCAACTCCAC
>RGBY01000458.1 GCA_009919445.1 Planctomycetia bacterium | reverse complement strand
AAAAAACTCGTGACGATTCCACCATAATTGGTGATCGTCGCCCGCCAACCGCCCGGAACCTGAAGCGTGTACAGCATGGCTTCCGTGCCATCCGGGAGTTTGCCGAAGGAGTCGGCTGTGGGGGCAGAAAGCTGTGTTGGGGGCATTGGCTCAGATCCTTCAGTCCGGGCGGGATGTGGCAGTATCAGGCTGACCGGCAGGGACACGATCAGGGACACCAGCATGACCCAAGGCGGTGGGGCGGGCAGTGTCATCAAAAGCAAACGAACCCGCATCATTTTTTCTCTGTCGGCCTTGCTGACTGGGTGCATTTTTCCATTCCGGGCTTGGTGAGGTCCGCCAGCGTGTCACGTTGCCAGCGGTTCTTCGGTAACGGGATTGGTGAGACGTCCGATCTTCTCGATCTCGACGGTGACCTGATCTCCAGGTTGGAGATAAACCGGTGGGGTACGGGCAAAGCCAACACCGTGAGGCGTGCCAGTCAGGATAACCGTGCCAGGGTTGAGCACCATGCTGGCTGAGAGAAACTCGATGAGTGTTGGCACGTCGAAGATCATGTCATTCGTGTTCCAGTCCTGCATGACATTGTCATTCACAATAGTGCGGATGGCTAACTGGTTGGGATCAGGAATTTCATCCGTTGTGGCGATGGCAGGTCCGAGTGGGCAGAAGGTCGCAAACGACTTGCCCCGGCACCACTGCCCACCGCCTCCCTGTTTCTGCCAGTCGCGGGCTGAGACATCATTTCCACAGGTGTACCCGAGCACGTAGTCAAGAGCCTCGTCTCGGCGAACATTGTGGCAGCGTTTGCGGATGACGACTGCCAGTTCACACTCGTAGTCGACACGATCGCTGCGGAGTCGCCGAGGAAGCTCGATTGGATCACCAGGATTTTGAACCGCACCAGAGTTTTTCAGAAATAAAACCGGGTGTTCCGGTGGCTCGGCCCCCGTTTCAGCAGCATGCTGCCGGTAATTGAGGCCGACACAGAGAATGTCACGGGGGTCAATCGGTGCGAGCAGTTTGTCAACGACAGCCGGCTGGCTCGTGTCGTGTAGTTCACCGCAAAGCTCACCACTGAGGAGCGTCACGCTGTTATCTTCATGCAAGCGACCAAGTTGCTCGCGGCCAGCGGTGAGGAAACGTATGATCTTCATAGGGACTCGTGATTGTCGGTCGCAGGTAGTCAAACTGGTCATGGAGAACGCCATGATCCCAGGTATGATACCGGCTTTTACGGTCCTGTTTTGGACGTGTTGTGTCCTGTTTAGGAGGGTGTCGATGACGGGCCCGCGAGTAGCAGTCGGTTTTATTGGCACCGGCATCATGGGAGCCAGCATGGCTGGGCATCTGCTTGCGGCAGGGCATCCGCTGCATGTTTTTAACCGGACTCGCAGCAAAGCAGAGCCGCTGCTCGCCCGTGGAGCCATGTGGCAGGAGTCCCCTGCAGCCGTCGCCTCAGTGGTGGATGTGGTCATCACTATGCTGGGGATGCCCGA
>RGBY01000457.1 GCA_009919445.1 Planctomycetia bacterium | reverse complement strand
TTGACGGCAATCTGGAGTTGTACCTTCCGGAGCAGGTTGACCGCAATCTCGTGACCCCGAAAGGTTTCTGCGTGTCCGAGTTGACGGCCGAATCCTTGGACGTCCAGGATCGTCAGCCGAAAAACCTCAACCTCAGAAAGTGCCTGTTTCACCCGCTCGAGTTTGTCGGGCTGAATGATTGCGATGATGAGTTTCAAACGTTCCGCCTTTTCTGGTTCAGGACCCCTCTAGGGTTTTCCGTATTGTAGTCACGCGAATCAAATCGCTCAGATGCCTCACCTGTCAGGATGCCCCGGCCTGGGCGAGTTAGGCGGATTACCCGCCCAGACCATGTGGGGCATCCATAAAGGACGGTAGGCGTGGAACTCACTTTCCTGGAAAGTTCCGCCATTCCTTCGCGAATCGTTGCCGCAGCGTTGGTCTCATGAGAATCAGGCAAAGCCAGTGCGACGTGGCTAGACGTCTCCCATCAGTAAATGAGAGCAACTTGCGTGCCAGTGATGGCGGGCTGACTGCGAGCCAACTCGCGAGAGCCGTCGTTTGGCTGGCAAAACTGCCTTCACGGCCAATTTTTTGCCGGGCCAGATCGTGCTGTGACCCAGCGACGCATATCCTTTGGGCAGTCACTGCCTGTCTGGGCAGCATCCGACTCATGGGAGGAAACAGCATGGAAGAACTGACTGGCCTGTTCGGCGAGGATCGCGAACAGCGAGGCCGTCAGGTGGCGGGCCACCTCATCAACCTTGTGGCAGACGATTTGGCGGCCTCGGTCGACGAAGAAGTGGCTGCGGCACTGCGAGCAGATTTTCATGGCGGGCGAGAGGCTGGGCTGGCTCGGCTCGCCGCAATCGACCCGGCTGCTTACGGACGGTCACGGAATTTTCTCTCGGGTGCGGTGACGCGGCTGTCTCCCTGGCTTCGGCATGGTGTACTGTCACTGGCAGAGGTTCGTGATGTCGCCATCACCCGGGTACGGGAGCCGGCCGAGGCTGAAAAGCTCGTCAGTGAACTCGGTTGGCGAGACTACTGGCAGCGAGTCTGGGCAGCTCGCCCTGACGCCATCTGGCACGACTTCGAGCCCGCTGCTGCTGGCCATCGCACGGCTGAGATCGCGGCGGTCCCGGGTGATGTGGTAGCTGCTCAGACTGGTCTCGCCTGCATTGATGCCTTCAGTCGCCAGTTGACGCAGACCGGCTGGCTGCACAACCATGCCCGGATGTGGCTTGCCTCATGGCTGATCCACATTCGCCGAGTGTCGTGGCAGGCAGGAGCCGCCTGGTTCCTGCGGCACCTGCTCGACGCTGACCCGGCCAGCAACAATTTCTCCTGGCAATGGGTTGCCGGGACCTTTTCCAACAAGCCTTACATCTTTAATCGAGAGAACCTGGAACGATTTACGGCAGGAAGCCTCTGTGAGGCTTGCCCGGTAAGAGGATGCTGCGATGTCGAGGGAAGTTATGAGGAACTCACTGATCGGTTGTTTGTGGGGAGCAATGAGCG
>RGBY01000456.1 GCA_009919445.1 Planctomycetia bacterium | reverse complement strand
CGTCCCTGCCCACCGTAACCCTGTCTGCCGATTGCCAAGCCAGCAGACCGTACCCTCGGCTGACGCAGTCCCACCGCTCCGGCGATTGGCACCGCTGCCCAGGCGGACTCAGGCTGGGCATCGGCCAGAGGCCGTGGCTCAACCACCGCGCCGCGGCCCAGGCGACAGGCCAGGCGATCAAGCAAGCCGCTTACCTTCTCTGTGCTGGCGGCGGGCTGCTCGTCCGCAAAAAGAAGCTGCTGTCGGCAGGTGAGCATGGCCACAGCTACGACCTCAACCGTCACCGCCAAGATCTCTCGAGGCAGCCGTGTTCGACTGAGCCGCAAGAGCAGGAGATCGACCAGGTGCTTCACCTCTGCTGCCGGCCGAAAGAGACCAATGTCAATCACGGTCGGCCTGTGGCATTCACCAGCAACCCTCATCTGCAGGCTGCTGACGCCCCAGCCGGCAGGGGTCAATGGCCGCAGGCAGCCAGCCACCAGATCCGTGAGGAGATGCCCAAAATCTGCCTCGGAAAACTCACCACTAAAGACAGGTGTTTCAAAGGCGTGACTGGCTCGAGGCAGCTCTTCGCCTGACGGTGACACCAGCGGCTCAGCCGTCTCGCCGAGCAGACGGGCCAGCTGCAACGTGACCACAGGCTCAAATCGCTGCTGCAGGCTGGCCCGAGAGATCCGCAAGAGCCGCCCGATTGACTTGACCCCCACGTCAGCCAATGCCTGACAGGTGCCTGCGGGCAGCCGTAAGGCCGATAAAGGCAGGCTGGCAAGCCACTGCCGCTGACCGCCCGGTGGCACCACCACCCAGCGTTGCCGGCGATGCAGCCAATGGCCGTGTGACTCTTCGGTGGTGGCTTGCCCAAAAGCCGTCTGGCTGACGGCGGCTTGACAAGAAGCCGTCTGAGATACGGCGGCTTGCCCGGAAGCCGGCCGGGCAGCCCGCACCTGCTCTGAATGCCGAGCCGCTGCCCAAGACGCCACCGGTGTATCGGCAATGGCAACCCGGGCATGGAAGCCACGGGCCGCCAGCGTCCAGACAGCAGTGCGAGCAAGAGATGTCTCGCCTCCAAAAAAGTCTGCCGTGCCGGAAACGTCAACCTGCAGGCTGTCACTGCCACCAGCTTCTGCCTCTGGCCCAAGTGCCACCAACGGCGAAAATCGCCGGCACCAACGCGCGACCGTCTCAAGTGACTGCTGATCACCAACTCGATCTTCATTGGCAACATGAGCCAGCCGGCAGGCACGTGGCCCACAGGCTGCTGCCAACACAGCCATCGCCTCAGCCAAGGACAAGCCCGACCGAATATCGGGCCGCTTGAGGGCTGCTGCCTGAGGAGGTGCCGCCCAGGCCCATGACGTCACCGTCATCAATCCACGGCGATTCTGCCTGCAGATAAAGACTGGCAGTGGCCGCAACTCTGGCTGTTCTTGCAAGAGTCGCTGCACCGGCCAGCGTGGTAGCCAGATGGTCATGATGCGCGACATGTCGCCCTCCGCCATC
>RGBY01000455.1 GCA_009919445.1 Planctomycetia bacterium | reverse complement strand
GCATCAACCTGGGTACTCCAGCAGGCCTTGTTCGAATCGTGAACTGCGTGCATCCATTGCAACATGCCAGGAGGGGTGCAGTTTGGAAAGAGAGCCCACGGATCACAGCCGCTGCAGCCATTTGCGCCACAGATTGAACAGCAGCCACTGTCATCACAACTGCCTGACATAAAGAAGAGGTCATCCCCGTATTCATCTGACCCATCTTGGCTTGCACTCGTGTTGTGCCGTTCGGGGGCGATCATCTCGCCCTCCCCAAGAGGCATGGCAAGCGTTTGGGTGTCTCGGAGGACCGACTGCTCCTGTGTTGGCTGGCCAGCAAACCGTAGCTGCTGCTGAGGCTGCGGCTGAAACTGAGGCCGAGCTGCTCTGTATTGCATCTGGGCCTGTGCAGAGGAAGATGCCAAGGTACCCAGGCAACCTGCGAGCAGCATGCTAGAAATGCAGAAAAGCCGATTGTTTAGCGGCCGACCGAGCGGGGCGGACATAAAATCTCTCCGACAAAGGAAACGATCTGTCGGATAAGATCGGTCGTGACGGTTGTCCGACGGGAGGGTTGTTCGCGAAAAACCGGTCAGTGAGGCTGGGAAAGCTGGGCGGTTGTCAGCCGGTTAGCTCAGCGGCGGCCCAATCTGATCATCTTGGTCGAGATCGACTTCGTAGCTTACCTCAATGACCCAGATTTCAGCCTGACGTCCGGGCTCGACCGGGGCAATGCTGATTGGCGTGCCACTGGCAACGACGGTGCTCCAATCCTCACTCAGATGCAGTTCATAGACCAGCATGCCGTCGCTTGACTGATAGAGAAGCCGATTGGTGCCATCAATCGTTTCAGCTGCCAGGGGCTGCCAGCGAGGTGGGTATTCCATCGTGTAGGCATAGTCGGGCATGATCGGCTGTCCGTTGGCAAACAGTTGATAGTGGCTCATCTGACTCAGCGTCACCTGCCCATTAGCCTCGATAATCGTTCCTGGAATCGCAGGCGGAATACCAATCTGGCCGTTATTATCGATATCGACCCCAAAGGCAGTCTCCACCTCGCCAATGGCCTCGGCAGACGGCTCCCAGTGAAATTTCCAGCGGTCAGCCCGGCTGTCGTGGCATGCAGGCTCCCGCACGAGTCGCTTGAGATCGCAGCCGCCGTCCCGCCGTCGCGGCGGGAAAATCCCCGCTGCGTTCTCAGGATCAAGCCGATATGCCTCTTCAAGGACCACTGTCTCGCACATCCGCACCTCTGACAGCAACCGATCGCGGAAACCACCAAGCCTGTCGAGCCGCGGCCCAGCATGGCGAAGCCTGATCTGCACCCGGTGGAAGTAATCGAATGCCCGACGAACCACCTCCAGATCACTCCCTTTGGTGAGCAGCCTGCGTTTGATCCGCTCCCAAAGCTCGGGCTTGAGCAATGTGCAGGCTGTCGATGCCGCCGCCGACTCGAGATTATCGAGCGTCAGTTTTTTCTTCTGTGCCTGATCGCGGGCCCAATCGAGAAACCAGACC
>RGBY01000454.1 GCA_009919445.1 Planctomycetia bacterium | reverse complement strand
TGACCGCCCTGTCGCCACTCCTGCGGGTTATCCGGCAGCTCGACGCCAAGTTTTGCGACGTACTTATCTAGCAGCGACCGACTACGGGTGTGAATCGGAGAGTGAACAAGATAGGTGCAGTAATACAAAAAGAACGGCCGCGACTTGTGCTCACGCAGGAAGGCCAGCGCATCCTCGTTGTTTTGGTCACGGGGAAAGCCATTGTCGTCAAGCCGGTACGGGTCGTTTTCCTCACGGGTGGCAAACCCGGTCAGACGATGTGGCTTCATAGGCTGCTGGACCCCGTGGTTATCACGGCTCCAGTCAAAGCCAACATCGGTTGGCTGCGAGCCAGACCCCTTGCTGAGATGCCATTTACCGCAGTGACCTGTCGCGTAACCGTGGTGTTGCAAAGCCGCGGCCAGCGTGACCAAGTTGGCCGGCAGGCTGGCGCGGTCCCAGGGTGTGATCATCCGTGATCCGTTGCGGTTGTGCGGCCGCGGCGGATTCCCACCCGCCACACCAACAAACTGGGCCCGGGCCGGGTGTACGCCGCTGAGGATTGCTGCCCGGCTCGGCGAACAGACCGGACCGGGTGAGTAGCCCTGGCGAAAGAGTACGCCCCGCTTGGCAAGAGCATCGATATTGGGCGTCTCCATCGGAGACGGCTCATCGATGTCGTAACATTTCACGTCCTGCCAGCCGAGATCGTCGGTTAGCAACAGGATCACGTTCGGCTGGGTTGGCCGCGTTGCGTTCGCTGCGATCGCCGGAGAGACGACCACCGCGAGGAAGCCAACGATTACCAGACGACGGACCATGGTTTTCACGTTCATGCTGCGACTGCTCACCACGGGCTGCCTTTCAAAGGCTTCTTTCCAAAAAAAGGGACTCTCGAAGACCACTCTTAGAATAAGACGCCTCTTGGCCCACCCGCAAGCAGCGGGGCCGTGCGTGGCTAGCACGCGGCTTACCCTCGCCGCACGGGCAACGCTCTTACGTTGACTTTCACCGCTGGTAGCGTTCTCATCGACAGTGTCATCAGCGGTCCCGAAGCGGCCTACGCCACTTCTTAACCCGACACGAGGAGTCCGTCCATGCTGCAGCATGCCATCCGCTCGCATTCCATTCGCTCACTGCCACCACCGGCTGCGTGGGCACTTGTCATCATTTTCTTTGGCCTCTGCCAAGACGCTGCGTTTACAGACGAGCAGCGGCCTCCCCAGCCACTGAACATTGTCTTTATTATCGCTGACGACCTTGGCGTGATGGATACCTCGCCCTACAACCCGGCCTGTTTCTACGACACGCCCAACATCCAAACGCTTGCTGACACCGGCATGCGATTCACTGACGGCTATGCCGCCTGCCCAGTCTGTTCGCCTACCCGCTCGTCGGTCCTTACAGGACAGTGGCCAGCCCGCACCCGCAACACCGACTTTTTTGGGGGGCCGAACCAGTTTTTCGGGCAGCGGCTTCCGCAGGGCTACGAACCAAGCAAAGACGGCAACTTCGGACGAC
>RGBY01000453.1 GCA_009919445.1 Planctomycetia bacterium | reverse complement strand
GACGGCTGCCCGCCACCCTCTTTTGGCTCAACGGAAAAGCATTTCGTAAACGGAGATTTCAAATGTTGATGACACGTTGGATGCGTCGGGCCGGTGCCTGTGCCTGCACGGCCGCCCTACTCGCGACGCCGGCAGCCACCTTTGCAGAAACACCGATCGTGACTGCCGAAACAAAGGCAGCAGCAAAGGCGACTGATGTCGTCCTTGGCCCCAAGGGCACGCTCGTTGGCCTTGTGAAAGATATGGCCGGGAAGGCGAGCAGCCATTCACTGGTCATCGTTGGTTACTCCGGCTCTGAAGTGGCCGCCGTCGAAACGCTCGACGATGGGTCGTTCGCTGTCGAAGGCCTCCGGGAAGGTACCCATGTGATTCAGGCCGGTGGCAAGAAGTCGACCTTCCGGTTCTGGGAGGCCGACAAGGCTCCGCCGAATGCACAGCCCGAAATCACGCTCGTCGCTCGCCAGGTGCCCGCCGACGATGGTGCAGTGCAGTTCATTCCCGATCCGCAGCCGGCCCCGATCGTGCCGGTGCAGCAGGGCTTTTCACCCCGCCGCGGCTTTCTCGGCCGTGCCTTCGCCAACTATCCGATTCTGACCGCAGCTGGCCTGCTGGGTGCTGGCATCGGGTCGGGGATCGCGATCGGGTCAGGGATTAATGATGATCCCGCCAGCCCGTGAGCGTGATCTGACAAGCTGTTCAAACGGAAAGCCGGACTGAGTTGCTCAGTCCGGCTTTTTCGTGCGCCGAGCAGCATTTTGACGTTCACGGAGGAGGCACCCTGACCGGGCCTTGGGCCGACATCTCCCAGCGGGAGAGGTGGAGATCGCTCAGATTGCTGCTGAAAAATTGCATTGGCTTGAGCCTGCTGAATCGGCTATTCACCACCCCCCAGAAAGTTCCAGATGGACTGTGGCAGGGTGATGTCTTGATTGAGTCTTTGTCGCGTAATAACTCGGCCTTGCTTTTCCGGCGGCTGGTGGTGCTCGGTCTGTTGGCCAGCAGCCTGCCGCTGCCCGGCTGCGCCAACCGCATCGTGAAGGCCCGCCGGATGCCGGCCCGCTATCAGGCGGCGCACGTCACCAATGCCAAGGTGGCTGACCTCAGTCGTCTGTCGATGTCGACCACCTCAAGCAGCCTGATCGAAGTAGAGGATGTCGTCGATGTGACCATTAGCAGTGGCCTGGAAGAGGCAGGCCGCATTACTCCCACCCCAGTCCGCGTTGACAACAACGGTGTGGCCACCATTGCCCTCGTTGGCCAGGTGCCACTGGCCGGCCTCGAGCCGTTTCAGGCAGAACAACGGATCGCTAATGCCGCTATCGAGCGTGGGCTTTTCAAGGCTCCGCAGGTAACTGTCACCATGCGAAAGAAAGCCATCAACCGCATCACGGTGGTTGGGGCAGTCAAGGAACAGGGCATCAAGGAACTGCCAAAGGGTCAGAGCACTCTACTGGCCGCCCTGATGGCTGCCGGTTCCCTCGATGAGAAAGCCGGCACCAC
>RGBY01000452.1 GCA_009919445.1 Planctomycetia bacterium | reverse complement strand
CGCGGCCCAGGAACGCCCCGGTCGTTGCTGGCTTGTGGCCGATGCGATGGGTCTGAACTTCGATAAACCGCAGGTTGCCGGGGACATCGACTGGCCCGGTGTAGATCTGCCAGGGGCCGGCGTATTGCTTCGTTTGGCTTAGTCGGTAGCCGATCGACGCCCCGGGATCGGGGCAGGAGAGTGTGACCGAAAAGGAGGTGGCTCCGTTACGGCTGAGGACTTTTTCGTTGATTTCCGCAAGAGGCGTTGTCGGCTGCCCGCCCTCCGGCGGCCAGATGATTTCGCGGACGAGTCGGGTTTCCGGCAGGATGAAGCCGAGGTCACCGGTGTCAGCAAGCCAGGCCTCAAGGTGCTGGCGAAGAGCGGCCACACGCTCCTGTTGCTCGGGGTCATCAATCAGGTTTTTGACTTCCCACGGATCCTCCTTTGAGTCGTAGAACTCCTCTGAGGGTCGCTCGCGGGCTGCCATCTGCCACTGTTCGGCTGTCTGCGGGCCGGTCTCTTCAAGGGCATAGAGTTCGGCAGTCATCGGGAGCTGTTCGCGATAGGCATTCCGGATGATGTAGGGCAGTGCCGTGACGAAGTTTTTGGTGTAGCGGTAGCGGCCGTCAGAAACAGTTCGGCTGCGGTCATAGACTGAGTCAAACCGGTCGGCATTGGCATAGGCGTGGCCGTGGCGGTAGTCATCCCGCTCAAATGCGTACGGCCCGAGAAACGGCGTGCCGTCGAGTCGCCGGTCGGGCTCGATGCCGGCGAGGGAAAGCGTGGCTGGCCCAAAGTCGACAAAGCTCACGACCCGACTATTTCGGCTTCCAGCATCCTGGCCATCCGGATGCCGCACGATCAGGGGTACCCGAGTGCCGGTGTCAAAGCAGGAACGCTTGCCTCGGGGTAGGCCAACGCCGTGGTCGCTAAAGTAAATCACCACCGTGCTGTCGAGCAGGCCAGCCTGTTCCAGTGCTTTCAACTGGTGACCGACCCAGGCGTCCATCTCGGCGATGTTGTTGTAGGTGCGGGCAACGGCGTCGCGGACGTTGGGCGTGTCAGGATAGAAGGAGGGCAGCGGAACATCTGCTGGGGCAACCACCTGCGGACGGCGTTTCGCCTTGGGAAATGCCTGACTCTCGTGTGTCCCAGTGTGATTGAAGACGGCAAAGAATGGCTGATCTTCACCACGGTTTTTCCAGTGCGCTTTGTTGCTTGAGTCATCCCAGACGGTCACGGGTGCTTTGAATTGGTAGTCCTGTTTCGAGTTATTCGTGCAGTAGTAACCTGCTGATCGCAGGTGCTCGGGGAAGCAACGGACAAAGGCTGGTGGCAGACCCTCATAACCAGGAATGTCCTTGTAGGCTTCAGGGTCTTTGGCAACGGCGGCTGAACTGGGGTTGCCGTTTCGCATCTGCATCGTGCCGATTCGGGTACAGAACATGCCGGTGATCAGTGATGAACGGGCCGGGGCGCAGACCGGCGAGGTCGCGAAAGCGTTGTCGTAGACGACCCC
>RGBY01000451.1 GCA_009919445.1 Planctomycetia bacterium | reverse complement strand
CTGCTGTTTGCCTACGTCGACAACACAAAGCTTGCGCGGGCGATGACCGAGATTGTCAATGAAGAACTGGAGCACTTTCAGATGGTGCTTGATCTGCTCGAGCGGCGGGGGATTCCCTTTCGCAAACTCGCCCCCAGCCACTACGGGCCCCGACTCCACGAGCTGATCCGGAGGGGGGAGCCCGACCGGGCAGTTGACCGCCTCCTGGTGGCGGGCCTGATTGAGGCCCGGAGCTGCGAACGGTTTTCGCTGCTGAAGGATCATGTGCAGGATGAAGAACTGGCCGCGTTCTACGGCGGACTGTTTGAGTCAGAGGCCCGGCACCATGCCACCTATGTGAAGCTGGCCTGTGAACTAGCCCCGGAGGCCACCGTCCGCGACCGGCTGCACTGGCTGGCCTCACGTGAGGCTGAGATCATCACTGAGGGAGATCCGCGGCCGCGGATGCACAGCTGACAGCTCCACGAAACCAGACGACGTGGCCAATCAATGAACTGATAGCCGGTGGGGCGATCGGAGCACTGGCAGTCTGGGGTGGGCTGCTGACGGTCTCGCTGGGCAGCCGGCTGGTGCCACTGGTGCTGGCTGATCCGGGTGGCTGGTTTGCTGGCCGCTCACTCACTGTGGCTGAACTGCCCCTGATCGCCATGCTGATTATTGGTGGTGGCCTGCTGGTGGCCGACCTGCTCAGCAAGCTGCTGAAGGGTAGCTTTGGTTCTGACCTGCTGGCTGGCGTGGCCATCGTGACCAGCCTGCTGCTGGGAGAGTATGTCGCCGGCGTGCTTGTGGTGCTGATGCTCTCCGGTGGCGAGGCGCTTGAAAGCCGGGCCGTAAGCCGGGCCGGCGATGTGCTCAATGCGTTGGCCCGGCGGATGCCGACCGTCGCCCACCGCCGGCTGGAAGGCCGGCTTGCCGATGTGCCACTGGCTGAACTGGCCGTCGGTGACACAATTGTGGTGCTGCCTCATGAGATCTGCCCGGTCGATGGCACGGTGGTGGCCGGCCGGGGCACGATGGATGAAAGCTATCTGACCGGTGAGCCTTACCAGATGCGGAAGGCCCCGGGGTCACTCGTGCTGTCCGGGGCCATCAATGGTGAGGCAGCGCTGGAAGTCCGGGCTGACCGTGTCGGTGAAGACAGCCGCTACGCCAAGATCATGCAGGTGCTACGAGAGAGTGAGCAGCAGCGGCCGCGGCTGCGGCGGCTGGCCGACACGCTGGGCGGGCTCTACACGCCACTGGCCTTGGCCTTGGCCCTAGCTGCCTGGTGGGCCAGTGGTGAGGCAGTCCGGTTCCTGGCGGTGCTGGTGGTGGCCACTCCCTGCCCACTGTTAATTGGCATCCCGGTGGCGATCATCGGGGCAGTCTCGCTGGCGGCCAAGCGGGGTATTGTCATTCGCGACCCCGCCATTCTTGAGCGGCTCGACAGTTGCCGCACTGCCATCTTTGATAAGACCGGCACCCTTACCTATGGCCGGCCGCAGCTGACCGACATTGTGCC
>RGBY01000046.1 GCA_009919445.1 Planctomycetia bacterium | reverse complement strand
AGGCCTTTACCAGCCAGTGCGTCGTGATGGCGCTGCTGGCGCTGGTACACACAGCACAACACAACCATCAATGGTTTACGGCTTGAGCTATTCAGCCGGCCCCCTGTCTGCAGACGTTGCGGTATTGAAAGTTGATACGGCCAAGCATACGTCATCTGATGGTTGGAACCGCCCGCGGACAAAGAGCATGTCGGGCGGATCATCGATGGTGGTGAGCAAGCGGGGATAGTCTGTGTCGTCGTCCTGCAGGATGCGAATGCCATGCTGATCGCAGGCAGTCAGAACCTGCTCAGCAAATCCTGTTTGCTTGGCAGTTGTGATGGCGGCGGCCAGCTGGCGACCAATGCCGTGAACCGCTCGGAGATCGAGTTCATTGGCTTCCAGAATCGCCGCTGCTGAGCTGAACCGCTCAAGCAGCCGCCGCCGGAGCTGGGGGCCGAGCCCGGGGACAGCCATCAGCTGAAGCCGCTCGAACAGGCGGCTGGTGCGATCGGAAGGTTTGCTTGTGAGGGCAGGTGGGGACATGCCAGACCTCGCATGCTTGAGGGGGTGACGCCAGTCACTACAGCTGGACTGCGGGCCAATAGATGGCCTTTTGTTCACCTTAGTCAATGCTCGCGAAAAAGTCGAGCAATCGGTCTGGAAGACCCCGGTACCTCGGGGGGCGAAAGCGAGCCGAGTGGGCGAGAAGGCTACGTCCTGCCAGGCAAAGGCTGGTTCAGCTGCCTGCCTTTAGCTCAGCGAGATGCTGGGCGGTGTCGACCAGCCGATCCCAGTTGGCCTCGACATATTCCGGCGGTCCGCCCATCTGGGAAACGGCAATCGCAACTTCTTCGGTCGGTACCATTTCGATGGCATCCCACGGGCAGACCTTGAGATCGTAGGGATTGGTCTTTTTACCGGGGATGTGGACACAAACCTCACAGCCGACGCAGCGTTCGATGTCAATCTGACACCAACTCTGCAGGTTGTGGAACTGGTCGTACTGCTGCACCTTGATGATGCAGTCGACTGGACACACTTCCAGGCAACTTTCGCAGCCAGTGCAATTGTCGGCATTGATGACTGCCAGTTCTTTGGGCAGCTTTTTACGGGGGCCTTGCTTTGCCATAAGAGCAGAAATCGGTTGAAAAAGGTCCAGAATCCAACTTCCTGTACTATAGCCCCACCAGGCGGCTCGACCAAACCGAATCGCGGCCACCGCCCCTGTTCGATGGTCAAGAACCACTGTTTTGCCGGTCGCGGCCGGCACCTCCCGGCGTGGAGGCCGGTGCGGCCCGGGAGGCTACTCAGCTCTCAGGCAGCCCGGTTACCGATTCTCCACGGAGCAGATCTTCGGCCGTCTGACGAGCCCGCACCAGCCGTGACTGACCAGCGTCAATGAGGACTTCTGCTGGAAACGGCTTCGAATTGTAGTTGCTCGCCATCACAAAGCCGTAGGCACCGGCGATCTCAATGATCAGCAGGTCGCCAACCCGAGCCGGGGGCAGGTCGCGGGTGGAGACAAAGCCGCCCTCTTCCTGGGTGAAGATGTCGCCAGACTCACAGAGTGGTCCGCCAATGGCCACGGCTTCATGGCCCGAAGGCGGCTGGGCAGCCGGAGCCAGACTCATCGGATGGTAGGAGCCATAGAGAACCGGTCGGGCCAGCGTGTGAAAGCCGGCATCGACCAGCAGGTACTTCTTGCTGCCCTGGCGTTTAATCGCGCGAACTTCCGTGATGAGTGCTCCCGACTCAGCCGTGAGGTAGCGGCCCGGTTCAATCTCAAGTCGGATGCGGTGGCCGAAGGCGTCTTCCAGACGCTTTCTCGTGGTATCCCAAAGGGTGAAGTAGCCGGAGAGGTCGGGCCGCGGTTCGTCCGCTCGGTAAGGCACAGGAAGTCCGCCGCCGGCACTGATGGTTGTCAGGGAGCGGCCAATCTCTCGAGCGGTCTTCTCGAGTGCGTCGGCCACGGTGGCCAGATGCTCGAGGTCAGTGCCGCTGCCGATGTGCATGTGGAGGCCGCTGACCGAAAGGCCGGCCCACTCTGCACGGCGGAGCACATCCGGGACGTCTTCGTGCCAGATGCCATGCTTCGAGCCTTCTCCTCCGGTGTTGGTCTTCTGGCTATGGCCATGTCCAAACCCAGGATTGATCCGCAGCGTGACATGCGCACCCGGCACCCGCTCTGCCAGTTGGTCGAGCATGTCAGCGGAACCACAGTTGACGTGAATGCCATGGCGGACGACGGCTTCAAGACTCTCCCGGTCAAAGATGTCGGCCGTGTAGACGATGGGATCGGCCGGCGGGAGTGCGTCTGGGTTGGTTTGAGGTGCTGCTGTGGTCGGATAGCCAGCGGCAATGGCCCGGGCAATTTCGCCGTGACTGACCGCGTCGACCAGCACTCCTTCCCGGCGGACCAGGTCGAGCACAGCCAGATTGGAACAGGCCTTTTGGGCGAATCGAACGGTGTCCCAGGCAGCCAGATCAGCACATCGCTGCCGAATGACAGCCGCATCGTAGACGTACAGCGGTGTGCCATAGCGTTCGGCCAGGTCGCTCACCCTCATTCCGGCAAACTCGTGCCGAATGCCGGTGCCTTCGGATGGGGCGTTTGTGCTGGCAGCAGAAGCGGGGCTGGTCATTGGTGCGGTGAAACTCTGCGGGAATGGAGATGAAACGGAGCGAACAAGCCAGCAAAAGTGTACCAATCAGCCCGGTCTGGCAACCGGAAAGGCAGCGAGCGGCTATCTTGGGGGCATCATGTCAGACTCCAGTCAGCATATCGGTTCAGTCGTGCCAATCGAGCCAGCGCCAGTCCCGTTGTCTCTCTGTGATCAGCCGGTTGACCGGCCACGGCCGCGGAGCCTGCCGACACGGAATGTCCTGCTCTATCTGGCGACCTGCCTGACGACCTTTGCTGCGGGGACGGTTGGCTGGCAGCCGGCCGTGCTTGGGCTTGATGACACCTTTTGGGCAGATGTGGGGACGCACTGGTCTCGGGGGCTGACGTACATGCTGGCCGTGATGGCCATTCTTTCGGCTCATGAAGCGGGTCACTTTGTGGCCGCCAGACGGCATGGCATTCCTGCCACGCTGCCGTTCTTCTTGCCCGTTCCCGTAATGCTCACAGGCACGTTCGGGGCAGTGATTGGCATGGAGGGCTCGCGGGCCGACCGGCGGCAGCTCTTTGATATCGCTCTGGCAGGCCCACTTGCCGGGCTTGTGCTGGCGATTCCGGTGCTGGCTGTTGGTATGGCCGTTGGTCTGCCAACAGAGGAGAGTCCCTTTGGCCTGCCGCTGCTTGGCGACTGGCTCTTGGCCGTGATTCGTCCAGACCTGCCATCGGGCCAGACGATTGCCCCCAATGCCCTGCTTATGGCCGGCTGGCTTGGCCTGCTGGTGACTGGCCTGAATATGCTGCCGCTGAGCCAGCTGGATGGAGGGCATGTCTGTCACGCCCTGTTTGGCAGGCGGTCGCATCTCGTGACACGCAGTGTGCTGCTCGGGGCGATTGGGGCTATTGTGATTTTGGGCGGCTATCAGTGGGTGGCAATGGTGGTGATTATTACCTTCATGGGGGTCGATCACCCGCCGATTCGGGCTGAATACCGGCCGCTTGACCGAACACGACAGTTGCTGGGACTGGCGGCGTTGGCGATTCCGGTGCTCACCTTCATGCCGGAGCCACTACGGTTGCCGTAGTCCGGGGCTCTTGCTGCCGTTCGTTGACGCCTTGCCAGTAGCCTCCCACAATAGGGAAGAGTCAGTTGAGCTGAGCTTGCCCGCAGCCCGCCCAAGGAGGTGTTACGTGAATTTTGTTGAGCAGGAAGATCCCGCAGTCTGGTCCGCAATTGCCGCCGAACAGACCCGCCAGGCTGAGGGGCTGGAAATGATTGCCAGCGAGAACTTCACGAGCCCTGCCGTGATGCAGGCGGTGGGGAGTGTTCTGACCAACAAATACGCCGAAGGGTATCCGGGCCGCCGGTACTACGGTGGCTGTGAGTTCGTTGACAAGGTGGAAGACCTCGCTCGCGATCGGGCCAAGGAACTTTTTGGTGCCGACCATGCCAACGTTCAGCCACACTCGGGCAGCCAGGCCAATGCCGCAGTCTATTTGGCTGCCATTCAGCCGGGCGATACCGTGCTGGCCTTCGATCTTGCACATGGTGGCCACCTCACCCATGGCATGCGGCTGAACAGTTCCGGGATTCTCTACCGCTTCGTCCATTACGGGGTCCGACGCGACGATCACCTGCTCGACTTCGACCAGATTGCCAGCCTTGCCCGTGAGCACAGGCCAAAGTTGATTGTGGCCGGAGCCAGTGCCTACCCGCGTGAAATTCCGCACGACCGTTTTGCAGAGATTGCCCAAGAAGTCGGCGCGAAATTGCTCGTCGACATGGCCCACTACGCGGGCCTCGTGGCTGCCGGGATTCACAACAGCCCCGTCCCTGTGGCTGACTTTGTCACCAGCACGACTCATAAGACCCTGCGCGGCCCGCGAGGGGGAATCGCCATGTGCCGGGCAGAACATGCGAAAGACCTCGATCGCTCTGTCTTCCCTGGCACGCAGGGTGGGCCGCTGATGCATGTGGTGGCGGGCAAGGCCGTGGCCTTCGCCGAAGCCCTGCGGCCAGACTTCAAGGCCTATGCCCAGCGGGTGGTCGACAATGCGCGCAGCCTCGCCGAAGCGCTTGCCGCCGGCGGTGTCAAACTCGTCAGTGGCGGAACGGACAACCATTTAATGTTGGTAGACGTCACGCCATTGGGGCTGGGTGGCAAACTGGCCGAAGAGGCGCTTGATCGTTGCGGCATCACCTGCAACAAAAACATGATTCCCTACGATGAACGGAAGCCGGTTGATCCCTCTGGTATTCGGCTCGGTACGCCGGCGCTGACCACTCGGGGTATGGGCACTGCCGAGATGCAGCAGGTTGCTGACTGGATTCTGCGGGTGCTGAAAGCTCCGGAGGATGAGCAGGTCATCACAACCACCCGACACGAAGTGGCCGAACTGGCTGGGCAGTTTCCCGTGCCAGCAGCACGGCTGACTGACCAGCAGGAAGTGGTGGCCTGATGACACCGGCCGCGGGCCGGACGGTGAAAATCGGTCTGGTCCAGTCTGCCTGCACCGCCGCGCGTGAGGCGAACATCACCCAAGCCCTTGCCGGCATTGCCGCAGCCGCGAATCAGGGAGCGGAGGTTGTCTGCCTGCAGGAAGTTTTTGCCGGCGAATATCCCTGCCAGGCAGAAGACCATCAGCGTTTTGTTGAGGCCGAGCCGGTGCCTGGCCCGCTTACAGACCGACTGTCAGCCGCTGCTTGCGAACACGAGGTCGTCGTGGTTGCCAGCGTTTTCGAGCGGCGGGCCGCCGGGCTGTTTCACAACACGGCGGTCATCTTTGATACCGATGGGTCGCGTGCTGGTACCTATCGAAAAATGCACATTCCCGATGACCCGCACTACTATGAGAAATTTTATTTCGCTCCGGGCGACAGTGGCTTTTTGAGTGTGCCGACTCGGCGCGTGGCGATCGGCCCCTTGGTCTGCTGGGATCAGTGGTACCCCGAGGCTGCCCGGCTGACGGCTCTGGCGGGTGCCGAGGTGCTCGTCTATCCGACCGCCATTGGCTGGCTCGATGGCGAAGAGAATTGGCATGCCGAACAGTACGAAGCCTGGGACACGATGCTCAGAAGCCATGCCATTGCCAACGGTGTTTTTGTGGTGGCCGTAAACCGTACCGGACGGGAGGGCGAGCTGCGGTTTTGGGGAGCGAGTGTGGTTTACGCACCAAACGGCCAGCGGCTGGCGGTGGCTGCTCATGATGAACCGGCCACGCTCGTTGTTGACTGTGATCTCGACCGTATCGAGTGGTCACGCACTCGCTGGCCATTTTTTCGTGATCGTCGTATCGATGCCTATGACGGGCTCCTTAAGCGTTGGGGGCAACAGTGATGGCAGCAGCCGATGCTCTAACTGAACCACCGGCGGGCTACCGGCTGCCGGCTGAGTGGGAGCCGCAGGCTGCCGTCTGGCTGGCATGGCCCCATCGGCGAAAGACATTCTTGGGCGACTTTGCGGAAATTCCGCCTGCCTTTGTTCGGCTGGTGCAGCTCCTCGTGAGTTTTGAGCCGGTTCGGGTAATCGGAAGCAAAGCGGTGCTCGCTGATGCCGAGGCACATCTTGCGGGGATTGCTGGCGTTGAGTTCATCGAGATCCCCACAAACGACTCTTGGTTACGGGATACGGGGCCGGTCTTCCTGCAGCCCCGGCAGCAGCCAGGGCCGCCGGTTGCACTCTCGTTCAACTTCAATGCCTGGGGAGGGAAGTATCCGCCCTGGGATGACGACGCAGCGGTGGCAAGCAAGATTGCTCAGCGACTTGGCCTTCAGCTGATTCGCCCGGGGATTGTTCTAGAGGGTGGGGCTCTCGAAACCGATGGCGAAGGCACGCTGATTGTCAATCATCGCTGCATCGAAGATCCCCAGCGGAACCCGGGGCTTAGCCGCGACGACCTGACCGTCATCCTCAAGCATTCTCTCGGCATCGACAAGGTGCTCTGGATCGGTGGTGAATTGGCAGGGGATGACACCGACGGTCACGTTGACCAGTTGGTGCGTTTCGTAGCTCCAGGTCATCTGGTGGCTGCTCGGCAGCCGGACCGAGATGACCCCAATAATGAATCACTCGAAGCCAACATCAAACTGCTGCGTTCGCTTACCGATGCCCGGGGTCGGCCACTCAGGGTGACGCCCATTGAGTTGCCACCGCGGGAGAGCTACGAGGGGGTGCAACTGCCGGCGAGTTACCTCAATTTCTTGGTGGTGAATGGCGGTGTGATCCTGCCGACGTTTGAACACCCCCTCGATGCAAGCGCCATCGGCATCCTTGCAGTGCTCTTTCCCGATCGGCTGATCAGGCCCTACCCAGCCCGCGAATTGATTCGTGGCCGAGGGGCAGTGCATTGTGTGACTCGAGAGCAGCCGGTCATCGTCCACGCCGGTGCCTGAGTGGCTGCAGTGACGGTGCTGCGGTCCAACAGTGCCGCAATCCAGCTCGCGATTTATCAGGTCGCGGCCAGGTGGCTCCTCGCCAGCCACAGGGGCTCCTGCCTTACCCAACCTCGCCGATTTGACTGGTCTGGCAGCCCAGCCGGGCTTGCGACGAAGACGAGGGAACGCGAGTATCCCTTGGCGAGGTCTGCCGTTTGCGGCGATGGCCTGTGCACGCATGAGGCAGGAGCGGAACACCAATGGAACAAGTTGCGAATATCGTGCAGGGCTGTGTCTCCCTGCTGTCCCGGTTCATGCTCGTGGCCATCTTTTTATTCAGTGCCTTCGACAGCAAGATCAGGCACTTCTCACAGACTGCTGAGTACATGCGGAGCGAGGGCATTCCGAACCCTCGCCTGGCTCTGTTTGGCGCCATCGGTCTGATTCTTTTGGGTGGCCTGTCATTGCTGGCTGGTGCCTGGACACGAATTGGTGCCGCCTTCCTGTTTGTCTTCCTGGCTGCTGCAACCTTTTACTTTCACGACTTCTGGATGATCACTGACCCCGTCCAACGACAACTCCAGGTCATCCAGTTCATGAAGAATATGGCCATTGGCGGAGGCCTGTTGGCCCTTATTTATGCCGGTGGTGGACCGTGGAGTGTCGATGGCTGGATCGACCGCAAGCTCGAGGAATCAGAAACAGCAGCACCGCCTAGCAAAGGTTCGCAGCGGTCAAAAGCTGCCTGAGTAGATGCCTTTTCTGCCACGAAGGCGTACCATGTGGGCGTATGGTGGTGAGTGAAGTTGGCCGGCACTGTGACGGCCGCCACCACAACGCCTTGGGTGATGCTGGCAGATGGTCTTTCCACTTAGTGACGACAATTCCGATCGTCAGCGTCTGCCGCTGGTGACCTGGGGGCTGATCGCGGCCAATGTGCTGGTCTTCGTGATCTTTCAGCAGGGCGGGCAGAACCAGGATGTCACACTGGCGTTCAGTCAGGTGCCAGCTGAAATTGTCAGCGGTCAGGATATTGTCACCGCAGACTCAATCCGTGAGGTGGTGTACGAGGGGCGGCGGATCGAAGTGCCCATCCCCGGGCTGCGGCCAACGCCGATCCCTGTCTATCTGACATTACTGACCGGCATCTTTCTTCACGGCGGTTGGATGCATCTGCTGGGGAACATGTGGTTTCTGTTTATCTTCGGCGACAATGTTGAGGACGATATGGGCCATGGTCGGTATCTCATTTTTTATCTGCTCAGTGGCATTCTGGCATCGCTGGCATTCGTGTTTCTCAACGCACAAGGCGACAATGCGCTGACTCCGAGTTTGGGTGCTTCCGGCGCAATTTCGGGGGTGCTGGGTGGCTATCTGGTGCTCCATCCCAACCGCCGGGTCAGTGTGATTTTGTTGCGCATCATCATGGATGTTCCCGGCTATGTGGCCGTGGGCATCTACTTTCTGATGCAGCTTGTTCTTGGCCTGTCAGATGCCGGAGGCGGTGTCGCCTACTCTGCTCATATTGGTGGGTTCATTGCCGGTTTTGTCCTGGCCAAGCCATTCAGCGACCGGGATATCCGCCGGCAGGCCGACCAGTTGGTCAGCTTCAGGCGACGGCAGGGGCGTTGACCTTCAGGCAGTGCACCCGTTCCATGGCACACCAGTGAGTCTCTCATGCTCTTTTTCCAGTTCCTGCTGCTTGCCTCTACTGTTGCTGCAGCTGGTTGGCTGCTGGCACGGTCTGCCGATCGAATCGCTGAGGCGACCGGCATCGGGCGGCTGCTCATAGGCAGTTTCCTGCTGGCAGCAGTTACTTCGCTTCCGGAATTGTCTGTTGACGTCGCTGCTGTTCGAGCTGGATTTGTCGACTTGGCAGCGGGGGACCTGTTTGGCAGCAGCCTCATGAACCTGTTGATCCTGGCCGTGATTGACCTGAGTATTCGCTCGGGGAGGCGGATGCTCTCCCGTGAGGCTGCCTCGCATGCCCTTTCAGCCACTCTGGGAATTGCCCTGACGGCTTTGGCTGGTTTGGCAGTACTCACCGCCGGTCGCCTGCCGGCAGTCACACTTTTTGGGGTTGGTGGCTGGTCGTGGGCGATCCTGTTGGCCTATCTCCTTGGTGCCCGCATGCTCTTTATCAACCAGCGGATTGCTGTCCGGCTGGCTGCTGAGGCGCGGATAGGTGAGCCGGAGTCATCGGTTGAGGGCAGTTATGCCCTGCCACCAATCTGGCAGTCTGCAGTGCTGTTTGTTACGGCGGCGGCAGTACTTTTTGTCACAGGGCCTCGGTTGGCCCATGTCGCTGGAGCACTTGCCGAAGAGACAGGACTCGGCGGGACATTCGTTGGGACAACACTTGTAGCGGTGAGTACCTCCTTGCCGGAACTGGCAGCAACCGTTACGGCAGTGCGGCTCGGAGCGATCGATTTGGCGATTGGCAACGCCTTTGGCAGTAATGCCTTTAATATGGTGCTCTTTGTGCCGCTCGATGCCGTTCACGATGGCCCACTCTTTACAGAGGTATCGGCTACCCATGCGGTTACGGCATTTGCTGTTGTGCTGGCGACAGCCATTGCCATCCTTGGTCAACTCTATCATGGGGAACGCCGTCTGCCGCTTATTGAGCCTGATGCTTGCCTGATGCTACTGGTGCTGCTGGGGGCGCTTATGATGGTCTATTCATTGTCTTGATTTCTCACCAACAACCCTAAAGGTGTCATGACCAAAGACGGCGGTCCCCTGAACGCGTCGGAAACACCGACCGATCTGCAGATTCGCTGGCACGCCTTACCTGTCGCCGAGGTAATTGGGTTGTTGGCGACTGATCCAGTCGCTGGGCTGACCGAGTCGGCGGCAGTTGAGCGTCTCGAAACCACAGGCAAGAACCAACTGCGGGAGGCAGAGCCTCCCGCCTGGTGGTGGAAAATCTTGCGACAGTTTCAGGAACTGGTCATCTGGATTTTGCTGGCGGCCGCCCTGATTTCGGCCGCCATTGGTGAGTGGGCCGATGCTGCTGCCATCGTGGCGATCGTTCTGGTCAACGGCCTGATTGGCTTCCTCCAAGAGGAACGAGCCCAGCAAGCGCTTGCAGCCTTGCAGCGAATGTCGGCGCCGTCGGCCCGAGTGACTCGCGACAGCGAAGCCCGCCTCGTGCCGGCCGGTGATCTGGTGCCGGGTGATCGGATCGAACTGGAAGCGGGCGACAACGTTCCAGCCGATGCCCGACTGCTGATGACGGCCAGCCTTCGGGTCACCGAAGCGGCCCTAACAGGTGAGTCAGAACCCGTTGCGAAACAAGCTGACGCCAATATTGCCATGACAGCTGGTCTTGGTGATCGGGTCACAATGGTTCATGCCGGTACCGTTGTTGCCGCTGGTCACGCGGTGGCGGTGGTGACCCAGACGGGAATGCAGACAGAACTGGGGCAGATTGCCGGCATGCTGGCGCGAGCAGAGCCAGAGCCAACTCCGTTGCAGCGTCGGCTGGCAGAACTGGGTCGTTTGCTGATTGTCGTCTGCCTGGTTGTAGTCGGCGTGATCTTTCTCATTGAGTTGAGCCGGGGAGGCGACCTTTTTGAGGTACTGCTGCGGGCAGTCAGTTTGGCAGTGGCAGCGGTGCCGGAAGGTCTGCCGGCAGTGGTGACGCTGGTGTTAGCAATAGGCCTACAAAGAATGGCGGCCCGTAATGCACTGGTGCGGAGGCTGCCGAGCGTGGAGACCCTTGGGTCGGTTACCGTGATCTGTTCAGATAAGACTGGCACGCTCACTCGCAACGAGATGACCGTTCGAGAGTTGGTAACAGCCACCGGCCGATACGCCGTCAGTGGTTCTGGATATGACCCACACGGTACGTTCTCGCGCCTACCAACTGGTGGTGGAGTTCCGGTTTCGGTGGAGCCGCGCAGTGACGCCGACCTGCAACGCCTTCTGCGGATTGGTTGCCTGTGTAACAACGCGACCATTCAGCCGACGGGGGATGGCACTGGTTGGCAAGTCGTGGGAGATCCGACCGAAGGAGCTCTCGTTGTGGTGGCCCGGAAGGCTGGGATTGGTGCCGATCATGACTGTCCGCCGGTGCTCTTGGAAAAGCCCTTTGACTCTGAACGCAAATTGATGTCGGTTGTGGTTGAGCAGGACACTGTTCCGGTGGTTTACACCAAGGGGGCCCCGGAAGTGCTGCTGGCACGCTGTGTTGCTGAACAGTGTGATTCAGAAGTAGTGCCGCTTACGGCTGAACGGCGAACGGAAATCCTTGCCACGGCAGCGGCTATGGCCGACCGAGCGTTACGGGTTCTGGCCCATGCCTGGCGAGAGTTTGAGCGGGTTGATGAGTATTCCACTGGGGTGACGTCGCCGGGGCGCCTGCGTCCTCCTGCTGATATTGCTGAGGAAGGACTGATCTTTGCCGGACTCGCTGGCATGATTGATCCGCCCCGTGACGAAGTTCGGCAGGCAGTGGAGACCTGTCGTTCGGCTGGGATCCGGCCAGTGATGATTACCGGCGATCATCCGGCGACCGCTCTGGCGATTGGTCGCGAATTACAACTGGTCGACGCTGGGGCTAACAGCGTTTTTACAGGCTCGGACCTCGACAGCCTGACAGACCAGGAACTAGCCGAGCGGGTTGATCAGGTGGCGGTTTATGCGCGTGTCTCGGCGGAACACAAACTGCGGGTGGTGAAAGCCTGGCAGCGACGGGGAGATGTAGTCGCCATGACTGGCGACGGTGTCAACGACGCCCCGGCAGTGCGGGCAGCCGATATCGGGATTGCCATGGGTGTCACCGGCACAGATGTGACCAAGGAAGCCTCTGATATGGTGCTGACAGACGACAACTTCACGTCGATTGTCAGTGCCATCGAAGAGGGGCGTGGCATCTATGACAATATTCAAAAGTTTGTTCACTACCTGCTTTCGTGCAACGCCGGCGAGGTCCTGCTGATGTTTGTTGCTGCAGTGCTTGGCTGGCCGGCACCCCTAGCAGCCATTCAGATTCTTTGGTTGAATCTGGTCACGGATGGGCTGCCTGCGCTTGCCCTTGGGCTTGAGCCGGCAGAGCAGGACATCATGACGCGTCCACCGCGACCGCCACGTGAGTCGGTTATTCCGCTTCGTCGCGGGCTCCTGATAGGTACCCATGGCTTGCTGGTAGCGGCGGTTTCAGTGGTTGCTTTCTGGATCACCTGGCAAGGTGATCCAGCGAATGAGGCAGAAGCCCGGACGCTGACCTTTTGCGTGGCTGCTTTCGCTCAGTTGTTCTTCGTGATTGGCTGTCGCAGTGAACGGCGGACCGCATTTTCGCTCGGTTTTTTCGGGAATCCGTACCTGCTGCTGGCAATCATCCTCTCAGCCCTACTGCAATTGGCAGTCGTCATGCTGCCTGGGGTGCAGTCGGTTTTTGAGATTGAGCGAGCCCTCCAAGAAGAATGGGCTCTTGTTCTGGGGCTGGCGTTGCTGCCTGTGACGGTTATCGAACTGGCCAAGATGGTGCCCTGCTGCGGTCACGGGCCTCAGAGTGGCCGTGGCGGGTGAAGTGTGTGAGAATACCGCTGGAGAGGCAGTCGCCATCTGCAACAGATTTTGAGGGCATTGCGAGAACCCAACCCATGATTAAACGCATTCTGGTCGGACTTGGGACCAGCCGTTCGGCTGAGTCGGTTGTGAAGCACGCTATTGAGATTGCAAAAACCAATGCTGCAGAGCTTCTCGGCGTGGCCGTGACTGACCCCACTCGCCTGGAATGGACCGGGCCACGGCCGATCGGTGTCGGTGTCGAGGCGCTGACAACTGAACTGCGACACGACCGGATGAACAAGGTGGCGGCGGAGATTGCCAAGGCCAAAGAATTATTTGCAGCCTCGTGTGCTTCTGCTGGTGTGTCCCACCAGACCTGTGAACGGACAGGCGACCCATTTGAGATTGTGTCCGACCTTGTTCGGTATCAGGACCTTTGCGTCTTCGGCCTTAAAGGCCTGTTTGAACATGACGTGGTGCCTGAGCCAACAGATAGCCTGGAGCGACTGGTGGCGGCTGGTATCCGTCCCATGCTTGCTGTTGCTGATGCCCATCGACCGGTCAGCAGGGTGCTCGTGGCCTACTCTGGGTCACTCGAAAGCGCAAAGACGTTTAAGCACTTTGTGCAGTCTGGCCTTTACCCAGATGCAGCAGTTCGAGTGATTCATTTTGGGAGCGATGCCGCCACGTGCAGGCGGCGGCTAGAAGCCGTTCAGGGTTATTTTGAGGCTCACGGCCGTGGGGTCGAAACCGACTTTGTGTCCGGCGACCCAGTTCGCGAACTGGTGCCCTATGCCGAACACTGGGGAGCTGATCTGATCGTGGCCGGGAACTCTGCCAAGAATCTGTTGCTGCGAAAGATCTTTGGCGAAACCGCGTTGCATCTGCTGCGGGAAAGCCCGTTACCCCTCTATCTTGCGCAGTAACTGTCTGGGGGAGGCAGTGGTTGGACACTGTTGGTCTGACGACTATGAATAGAGAGTGTCTGGGCCACGAGTGAGTGGGTAGGCATCTTCAGCGGGAGAGAAAAGATGGTCGATCGTACGTCGGTTTCCCTGCCAGAGCGGACTGAGGTTGTCGTGATTGGTGGGGGGCCTGCCGGGGCCACAGCGGCAACAATTGCAGCCCAGCAGGGCCGCTGC
>RGBY01000450.1 GCA_009919445.1 Planctomycetia bacterium | reverse complement strand
TGGTGTCGCTCTTGCCAGCAAGCCCTGTTGTTAGATCTGTGTTGGTAGCATAGTCCCCTGCTGGTTGGTAAGTCCCATCGTGGTCGTGCGTAAATTCATTGTGGGTGTGTCCCGTGTCTGCCTTACCCGCAATAGCAGTTGTGTTGTTGCTAATGTTTGTGGTGTTTGTTGCAACGTCTGTTTGCAAGTTTGATATGTCTGTCTCGTTTTGAGTAACCCTTCCAGCGAGTGCTGTGTCGTCATATCCAGGTGCTGCCTCTAAAGCGTCTAGGCGACCGTCTTGCTCTGTATTCTTTGAAGTGTTGGTAGCAATGTTAGTTGTGTTTGTGGCAATATTAGAAGCATTGGTGGCAATGTCTGCTGCATTGGTTGATACTGCTGCCTCCAACGCATCAATGTCTGCCTCAATCTGGGAGGTATCTACAGTAACGGAATCATTGATCCATTCCCCAGCAACACTGCAAAGCAAAAAGGACACGCCATGAGCCTGCCGATCAAGCCTGCCGATTCCTGCCTGTTTGACGCCGTATCGCTCGGAGAGGTGATGCTGCGGCTTGATCCCGGTGAGGGACGCATTCGCAGCGCCCGGCATTTTCAGGCCTGGGAGGGCGGCGGGGAATACAACGTCACCCGCGGCCTGCGAAAGTGCTTTGGTCTTAAGACAGCGGTGGTCTCGGCCTTCGTCGACAACGAAATCGGCCACCTGATCGAAGACTGCATCATGCAAGGGGGCGTCTGCACGGACTATCTGGTCTGGCGATCCGATGACGGCATGGGCCGAACGGTCCGCAACGGTCTCAATTTCACCGAGCGGGGCTATGGCATCCGCGGGGCAGTTGGCAACCCCGACCGGGGCAACACTGCTGCCAGCCAGTTGAAGCCGGGCGATTGGCAGAGCAGGACCAGTTCGGTTCTGGTCAATCGTGGCACCGCTTGCGTCACCTATTGCTGGCAACGCTGGTTGCGGCCTGTCTGGTTGCCTGGTGGACGTGGCCTTCTCGACCGCAGGGAGGGGAGGCCTGATGCGATCCGATCTAGCAGGACCCGCCGCCACGAGACTGGCCCACCGTCTTGATCGGACGATCTGGCGGATGGGAATCGATCGGCTGCTGCTGTTTGGTGGGATTGGCTGTTGCACGGCGGCTGGTGCGGCCACGGTGGCGGCTGGCCTCGACTACTGGTTGCGACCAGGCCGCCTTTGGCTGGGGGGCAGTGTTGTCTGGATCGTGACGATTGGCGTTGTGGTCTGGTCGGCCTGGCGTTTGACTGGTCGTCAGCACGGCCAGCGGGCGGGGGCGAGCTGGTGGCCGACGCGGTTGGCTATCGCCCGTCGCTGGGAACAGTCGCTGGGCGGTTCTCCCATCTCGGCTGCCGTGGGATTCCTCGACGCTGCGGGTCAATCAGCTGAACACGTGCCTTCAGTGGCAGCTGACTTAGCCGCACTCGCACTTGTCTTAGCAGACTCTGCAGCTGAATTGGCTGAAGAAGCATCATCCTTTGA
>RGBY01000449.1 GCA_009919445.1 Planctomycetia bacterium | reverse complement strand
CCCGTGAACCCGATCTTCTTGGCATGGTCGACGGCCATGTGAAAAAACTGGGCGAGGTGATCGAGCTCACGTTTCATGTCGGTGTTGTAAAGACACTGATAGCCCTCACGGCCGCCCCAGAAGACATAGTTCTCACCCCCCAGTTCCTGAGTGACCTCAATCGCCTTCTTCACCTGGGCCGCAGCGTAGGCGAAGACCTCGACGTTGCAGGAGGTGGCTGCCCCGTGCATGTAGCGGGGGTTGCTGAAGAGGTTGGCGGTACCCCACAGCAGCTTCACGCCGCTGCGGTCCTGCTCTTCTTTGAGCACCTTCGCAACCGCGTCGAGATTCGCATGGCTTTCGGCCAGGCTGCTCCCCTCCGGTGCGACGTCCCGGTCATGGAAGGCGTAGAAGGGCGCGCCCAGTTTCTCAAAGAGCTCAAAAGCGACCCGGGCACGGTTACAGGCGTTTTCGACCGATTCACTGCCGTCATCCCAAGGCCGCTGCAGGGTCGCCGCACCGAAGGGGTCGCTGCCGGTGCCACGGAAGGTGTGCCAATAGACCACTGTGAACCGTAGGTGGTCCCGCATGGTCTTGCCGGCAACCACCTCGTCGGGGTTGTACCAGCGGAAGGCCAGCGGGTTGTCGGAATCGGGGCCTTCGTAGGCAATCTTCGGGACGTCGGGAAAAGCGGTCATGCGGTTGGTTACTCCACAGAAGGAAACGGTGGTCGTCAGGTATAGTTTGTGTTGCGAGGTGCCGAAGGGCGGCATCATCTCAAAATGTGATGACATTAGGGTAACAAATCCAACCATGGCACACGATCACCAGCTTTTCTTAACCATCGGTTTCTGCCACGGTGGCCACCAGTCGGTACGGTCCGCAACACTGTTGCTGGCCGGGATGCTCCTGACCTGCCTGCTCGGCGCGACGCAGGCTGACGCGGCCGACCTCGACCAATGGGGACACTGGCGAGGCCCGCTTGGTACAGGGACCAGCCCGACCGCAAGGCCACCAACCGAGTTTGGACCAAGTAACAACTGTGCCTGGAAGCAGCCGATCCCCGGCCAGGGATCATCTTCACCTGTCATCTGGGAAGACAGCGTGTTTGTGACGACAGCGGTCCCTGTCACACCGGGCGGCAGCGAGCTCGACTTCCGCCTCTTCTGTTTTGAACGCGCAACAGGCGAAAAACGCTGGGACCGGTCAGCCATCAAGGCAGCCCCCCACGAAGGCACCCACAGCACCAATGGCTACGCTTCGGCCTCCCCCTGCACAGATGGACGGCACGTCTACGCCCATTTCGGTTCCCGCGGGCTGTTCTGTTTTACGATGAGTGGCGACCTCAAATGGAGCCGCGACTTTGGCGACATGCAGACCCGCAACGAATTTGGCGAGGGCAGCTCGCCGACGCTGGTCGGTGACCGAATCGTGATCCCCTGGGATAACGAAGGCCCATCGCGGCTGATCTGCCTCAATGCTCTTTCCGGTGAAACAATCTGGGATGTTCCCCGCGACGAGCCCACCTGCTGGGCCAC
>RGBY01000448.1 GCA_009919445.1 Planctomycetia bacterium | reverse complement strand
GCCGGGTCATAGACATCAATGACATGCAGACCACTGGCCTCATCAGCCACGTAGGCATAGCGGCCATCGGCCGACAGCGTCACGCCATAGGCAAGGCCTGTGGTGTCGATGCTGCCGGTGAGTGCGGGACTTGCCGGAATGGTGACATCAACCACCTGCAGGCCACTGAGGCTATCAGCAACGTAGGCATACTGGCCGTCAGCAGAGAGCGTCACGCCGAGGGCAAGCCCGGTGGTGTCAAAGGTGCCCACCAGAGCCGGGCTGGCCGGGTTGCTGACATCAATCACCTGCAGGCCACTGGCCTCATCGGCCACGTAGGCGTACTGGCCGTCACCAGAAAGGGTCACGCCGTAGGCGAACCCACTGGTATCGACCATGCCAACCAGCGTCGGACTGGCGGGGGCCGCTACGTCGATCACCAGCAGCCCGCCGGCCCCGTCAGCCAGATAGGCATAGCGGCCGTCGGCCGAAAGGGTGATGTCCCGGGCAGACCCGGTCGTATCAAGCGTTCCGATCAGCGTAGGACTGGTCAGATTACTGACATCAAGCACCTGCAGGCCACTGGCCCCGTCGGCCACATAGGCGTAGCGGCCGTCGGCAGAGGTCGCGATGGCATGGGAAGTCCCGGGCGTGTTGAGCGTGCCAACGTTGCGGTCAAAGCTTCGCGTATTGATGCCCGTCATCCCGTTGGCGTAACCACCCCGGCGGTCCCACGCTCGGAACGTAAAGACATCTTCAAGCGACCCGGTGAACCCTGCAGCCGGTTCGTAATAGAGCCGCGTTGCTGCATCGGCGTAGAGCACTGTCGCAAACTGGTCGGTGACATGGGTGATTTCCCGCCAGTTCACCCCGTCATCGACCGAAAACCAGAGCCGTCCGCCGGCGAGATTCAACCCGGTGACCGCTATGCCCAGCGGGTCGGAATCGGCATCGTAGACATTGTCAAGCGGCCCACCGGCATCGACCAGGCCAGCAACCAGCGTACCGACGCGGCCTATTGGGGCGCGTGCATCTTCGGCCACCGCGACCAGTTCTGGTGAGGCCGTCGGGTCAAGCACCGGCGAGGTTCCCGGCCCAGGATTCTGCAGATCAACCACGAACGTGTCGCTGACCTCACTCCCATCGGTCAACGATGCAGCGGTCACCGTGACCGTCACACTGCCAGTCTGACCAGCAACCGGGGCCAGTTCCAAATCACCGGCGGCAGTAATCGACGCCACAAGTTTCGAGGCATCAGACGTCGTCACACTGTAGGCCATCAGCCCTGATTCATCGGCGAGCTCCGTGATGGCTTCGATCGTCACGAAGTCTTCCGGGCGCGGAATGCTGTCCGCGTTGATATTCCAGAATGGCACGCCGGGGAATGGATCGTGGGTATAGTACCATTGAACGACGTCTTCGTAGGCAAGGGCACTGGCCAGTACATCAACTACCCCCATGCCATCGCCGAGCACCTCGCCAAAAACGGTATAGCCGCCGTTGTCCGTATCGAGGAAGCTGTTATCGCCAAGATTGAAAAACCACTGGCT
>RGBY01000447.1 GCA_009919445.1 Planctomycetia bacterium | reverse complement strand
TAGCGTCAGTTTTTTATGCCCGGAATCGCCAGCCATTGATGGTGTTGACGGAGGTCGCCGACACCACTCGATATGGCCGGGTGGAGTGGGGCAGGGACGCATCAGACGCTGCAGCCCATCCGGTCGAGCGATTTCTGGAAAAGGGGGCAGGCGGCCCCGGCTGGATCAATGCCGGGAACTACCTGCTGCCGCGGGACGTGTTGGAAGGCTATGCCGTTGGTCGGCCTTTTTCGCTTGAACGTGATGTTTTTCCGGAGTTGGTCAGATGTCGTCGACTGCTGGCCGTACCCTCTGGCAAAATGTTTATTGATATCGGTACCCCTGAAAGCTATGCCGCTGCTGGGGAATTTTTTGACCAGGTTGCCCGAACCCTGGGTGGGGACGGCAGTTCCGTGAACGAAGCAGGATGAGGCGATGGCGACGCGGGCATTGATCACAGGCGTTACCGGCATGGTTGGTAGCCATCTGGCGGACTATCTCCTCGCAAGCACCGACTGGGAGGTTCACGGCATGTGCCGTTGGCGGAGCCCGCTCGACAATGTTGAGCACCTGCTGGAACGAGCCAACACCGGAGATCGCGTGTTCTTTCACGACGGAGATCTCAACGACTATGCCTCGATGATTGATGTCATCGAGAAGACGAGACCAGATTATGTCTTCCACCTCGCCGCCCAGAGCTACCCAACGACCAGTTTCACGTCGCCGTTTCAGACGCTTGAGACCAACATCATTGGTACGGCGAAACTGCTTGAGGCAATTCGACGGTGCGGTGACATTCAACCGGTTGTACATGTCTGTGCCTCCAGCGAGGTCTTTGGCCGGGTGCCACGGGAACGGCTGCCGATCGACGAAGAGTGCGGTTTCCATCCGGCCTCCCCCTATGCCATCTCAAAGGCGGGCACTGATCTCGTGGGCCGGTACTACGCCGAGGCGTATGGCATGACCGCCATGACGACGCGAATGTTCACCCATACCGGTCCCCGCCGGGGCGACGTGTTTGCGGAGTCGACCTTCGCCAAGCAAATCGCGCTGATCGAGGCCGATCTGTTGCCGCCGGTGGTGAAGACAGGGAACCTCAATTCGCTCAGAACATGGAGTGACGTTCGTGATGCGGTCGAGGCCTACTACCTGCTCGTCACGGTCAATCCAACCCCCGGGGCCTATTACAACATCGGCGGCACCTTCACCTGCACGGTTCAGGAGATGCTTGACCATCTGCTGTCGATCAGCACCCGTCAGGACATTCGGGTGGAGACCGAGCAGGCCCGGCTGCGGCCACTCGATGCCGACGCCCAGATTCCTGACGCCGGCAAGTTCAAACGGCACACCGGCTGGGAGCCAAAGATCAGCTTTGAGCAGACGATGCAGGACCTGCTCGACTATTGGCGGCAGCGGGTGCGTGGTGGTCGGAGGTTTCTGAGCCGATGAATCGCATTGCCACGGTGGACGATCCGCGGCTTCTGGCGGCTCAGTGCGAAACCCTTCAGCCTGTCGCTGAAGTCCACCGCAATCCCTGGTTTTCAGTCTGT
>RGBY01000446.1 GCA_009919445.1 Planctomycetia bacterium | reverse complement strand
ACGAAAAGTTAAGGCCCGACATGCATACGCCAGTGGTGACGGCGGGTCGCATTTTTGCAGTTCATGATGGCAAGGTTGTTTGCCTGGAAGCGGCGACACTCCGTCTGCTCTGGTCGGCCTTTGACCGATCACTGAAGGGCCATGTTTCTTTGATTGCAGCAAATGATCGCATCTTGCTGCAGACCCAGTCTGGTGAGCTTCTCGTCATTGATGCACAAGCAGATGAACTTGCTGTTGTCAGCAGGACTCTCCCTTTCCGTCGAGCCGTTTCGACCTATGCCCATCCTGCCATTGCCGGTGACGCAATCTTTGTGCGGGGGCCTGGGAAACTACTCTGTCTGCCGCTGGAGCCGCAGTCTGAGGCCGTGAGCGAGGTGAGCGTGAGCAGCTCATAGTCAGTGGCGTGCTTCCCTGACGAATACGGCAGCCCAGACTGAATCGCTGTTGGTTTCACGAGCGACCAACTCAGGCAAAGATGGCCTCGACTGGTTTACCGTGGCCATCTTCAGTGGCATAGAACGGCCGCCCCTCGATCTCATAGACCGTTTTGGGACTGATGCCCATGGCCGAAAAGAGCGTGGCATGCATGTCGGTGACTGTGACGGGGTTTTCGATCGCAATGCAGGGACGCTCAGGGGCGGTTTTCCCATAGACGAAGCCCCGCTTCACCCCGCCTCCAAACAGCACCACCGTCGAGCCACCGGTGAAGTGCCGGTGCTGGCCGTAATGCTCAGGCTTCTGCAGGAAGTCTTTGGGGGATTTGGCCTGGTCGGCTGCCGTTGAGCCGGGCTGGCCCTCTGTGATCATGTCGCGGCTAAACTCACTGGCGATGACGACCAGGGTGCGGTCGAGCAGGCCCCGATCTTCCAGGTCACGAATCAGCGTGGCAATCGGTCGGTCAATCTCCTGATGCATGCGGACCAGCGTCTCGTGCCCCCGTTCATGGGTGTCCCAGTGTTTGAAGGGAATGTATTCAGTAGTGACTTCAACATAGCGGGCGCCCCGTTCAACAAGCCGGCGGGCCAGCAGGCAGCCCCGGCCAAAACGACCGGTATCGTAGGCCTGCCGGACTTCTTGCGGTTCGAGCGTAATGTCAAAGGCCTGCCGGTCGTCTGAGCCCAGCAGTCGGTGTGCCTTGTCAAAACTGCGGAGAAGCGACTCGTGGTGGTAATCACTGGTGAGGTGACGATGCGGCGAGGCATCGACCAGTTCCTTGAAATGTCGGTAGCGGCTCGCAAACCGCCCCGGTTTCATGCCCTCCGGCGGTCGCACGGCGAGGGCAGCCTGTTCCGGATAGGGCAGGTTCAGTGGGCCAAACTCACTGCCAAAAAAACCACCTGTGGTGAAGGCTTTGATCTCCTCGTTTTCACCAATGCCCTCGAGCCGCTGGCCGATGTTGATGAAGGCCGGCATGACCGGGTTACGGGGACCGAGAACCCGGGCCATCCAGGCCCCGATGTGCGGCGCGGCCATCGTCTGCGGCGGCACATAGCCAGTATGCCAGTGGTACTGATGCCGTGAGTGGAGGA
>RGBY01000445.1 GCA_009919445.1 Planctomycetia bacterium | reverse complement strand
GGCTGCCAATGGTGGTGACACTTGCGCCGAGCAGGGCAGGGCCAACAACTGTGAGGTTGTTGATGCCGTTGCCGTCACCTGCAATCGCTGTTTCAGTTGCAAAGTTGAGGGTCAGGTCATTGCTGTTGCCGATGAGTGAGCCGTTGATAATGCCTTGCTGTCCCTGAAGGACAGTCGTGCCAATCAAGGTCATGTTGGCTTCATAGGTCTGAACATTTGCAGTTATTATTGTGCCGTTGAGATTTACATCACCATGGCTTGTCAGGCTGCCGAGGTTTGAGAAGACGTTGTTTCCGTCGATGGTGGTAACGCTTGAGAAGTTGAGGGTCAAATCATTGCCATTCCCATCAAGTCCACCGGTAAAGGTGCCGCTTGTTCCAGTGAATGTGGCACTTGCGTTGAGGGTGACGAGATTCTGGTAGTCCTGGCTTCCTGTCGTTGCAATGTTCGACGTGACATCAACAGCACCCACCGAAGTAAAGTTGCCAACATTACTGATGCCACCACCAATGGTTGTGGTGCTTGCAAAGTTCATGGTGAAGTCATGGCCACCACCATCAAAGCTTCCGCCAAGTATGCCAGCCGAACCCTGCAGGGTGGTGTTACTGATTAACGAGATGTTTTGCTGATATTCCTGACTGCCACTCGTGACAATCAGACCGCCAAGGGCAACATCACCAACACTGGTCAGATTTTGAAGGTTTGTTACGCCAGATGAACCGTTGATCGTGGTCAGTTCTGAGAAGTCGAGCGTCAGGCTGTTGTTGCCGCCGTCGAGGCTGCCGCTGATAGTGCCATTTGCACCTTGCAGTTCGGTATCACCCAGCAGTGTCACGGAGTTTTGATAGTCCTGTGAACCTGCGGTGTTGATTGTGCCGTTGAGTTCAACAGCCCCAACACTTGTGAGATTGCCTAGGTTGGAGAACACCTTGCTGCCATCAATCGTGGTGACATCTGTGAAATTCAGCATGAGGTCATTGCTTTTGCCATCAAGACCACCAGTAAACGTACCGCTGGTGCCTTGAAGGTTTGTTGCACCGACGAGTTCAACAGCATCTTCATAGGTCTGGCTTCCGTTTGTCACAATGGTGCCATTGAGTGCTGTTGGGCCTTTGCTGGTAAGGTTACCGAGGTTTGAGAAGACACTGTTTCCGTCAATGGTTGTGCCACTTGAGAAATTGAGGGTCAGGTCGTTGGTGTTGCCATCAAGCCCACCGGTAAATGTTCCAGTCGTGCCTTGGAACGTGCTGCTGCCAAGGAGAGTAACCGGGCCGCTGTAGTTCTGTTGAGCACTTGTGGTGATTGTGCCGTTGGCAGTAACACCCCCGAGGCTTGTCAGGTTGTTGATGCCGCTGATGGTGGTTGCGCCACCGTCGAGTGTGGCATTGCCGGTGAAGTTAAGGGTGAGATCGTTGCCATCACCATCAATGCCGCCAGTAAAGCTGGCGTTACCACCTGTGAGTGTCAGGCTGGTGTTGAGCACAAACTGATCGTTGTAGGTCTGGTTACCCGTGGTGGTGATGTCGGCC
>RGBY01000444.1 GCA_009919445.1 Planctomycetia bacterium | reverse complement strand
GCGAAGGCTTCCCGGCAGAGGCACCGCTGGAGCTGGCAACCGCCATCATGCAGACCGGGGCAGGCACCGGGGTCACCGGCCACACCTGGCCAGCGGTAGAAGTCGGGATAGGCAGCCCGATAGACCTCCGCGGGAAAGGGGGCAAAGCCGCTCTTGTACGGATTGGCCTTCGCGGTCAGGGCCATCGCCATGTAGGTGCGACCATGATAGCCGTGCTCAAAGGCAATCACCGCCTGCCGGCCGGTTGCGGCCCGGGCAAACTTGACGGCATTCTCGACCGCCTCGGCACCTGAGTTCGCGAGGAAGGTTTTGCAGGGGCCTGCTTCGGGCAGCAGGCTGTTGAGCCGCTCCGCCAGCTTGATGTAGCCCTCATAGGCAACCACGTTGATGCTGGTGTGGACGAACTGCTCGGCCTGAGTGGCGATCGCAGCCATCACGGCCGGATCACGGTGGCCGAGATTGGTGACCCCGATGCCGCTGGCAAAGTCGAGAAAGCGATTGCCATCGACGTCGGTGATCACCGCCCCTTCGGCATGAGCTGCAACAACCGGCGTGGTATGGAACGGCCCCGGCGCCACATGCTGCTGCCGGGCAGCAAACAGTTCGCGTGACCGGGGGCCGGGAATCTCTGTCTGTAGCTGAATTGATGCCATCGCCTGTCCTCACAATCGCAACGCCGCCGGCAGAACCGGCACAGATGTCGTAGGAGCCTTTTTCTACGCGGTTGCCAGGCCCAGCGTTCGACCCCCCGGCCAAACCTAGTGCGTTCGCATGACCATGGCGACGAAAGAACCTGCGATCGTGCGAAAAGAAACCGTTGGCGGGTTTCCGCCACACGCATGCATTCATCCTACTAATTTTTGTTGGTCATAAGTATTGCTGACGCCCCAACATCAACCAATGTTCCAAGTGCGAGCCAGACCTGAGAAATGCGCGTCTGTCGCATAGTGTAGAGAAGACTTCTGACACTCCCTGGATGGTTCGTTATCGTCCTCCCCACCATGACCTGCACCCGTGTCTTCATTATCGTTGGCTGCCTCACCCTGGCTTCCTCCGGAGGCCCGGTCGCTGCGGCGGCCCCCGCTGGCCAATCGTTGGCAACACCAGTGCCTCGGGAATCGCTTGAGCCATTCCTGAACCGCTACTGCATCGACTGCCACAATGCCGACGATGCCAACGGGCAGGTGCGGTTCGACACCATGAGTTGGCAGATCGAGACGAACGACACCGCCCAGCGGTGGCAGGATGTGCTTGATCAGCTCAACGGTGGGGCGATGCCGCCCGACGATGCTTCGCAGCCAGACGACCGTGAACTTCGCCAGGCCCTCGCCAGCCTCACCAGCACCCTCCAACAGGCACGACGACGGCTGACTGACCATGGCGGCAGGTTCACCCTACGGCGGCTCAATCGACGGGAATACTCGGCCACCATCCGCCACCTGTTTGGCTTTGATGTGCCACTCGACGAGATCCCGGAGGATGGCAGCATCAGCAGCTTCGATACCGTCGGAGCTGAGCAGTTCTTTTCAT
>RGBY01000443.1 GCA_009919445.1 Planctomycetia bacterium | reverse complement strand
AGATACGTCCGCATGTTCTGTGTCATCGCATCCTCAGCTCCCGAACTCCCGGCCCAGCAGCCATGAAGCCACTACCAGCGATCGTGTCCCGCAGTGCCCTCACCGTCCATCCTGTATCTACCCGAGGTCGGTAAGTGACTCCCTGTTTTCGGAGAGCGTCTACTTGTCACCGCCAGGCATGAACGCGAACTGCTTGGCCGGTTCAAACTGCTGGGATACCTCGCCGGCCCTGACGGCCGCACCTTCGACCGGCAGCATCCGAATCGGCTGGCCCGGGGAAAGATCAAGTTTTTTGAGTTCGACCCAGAACACGTTGGGCCTGTCGGTCATCTCAAAATAGTAAGTCAGCCGCTGCTGGTCAGAGACTGTTCGCCAGAGGGTGGCAGCAACATTCGGCTGACCGGGGTGCTCGGCGCCGAATGGCACCGAGACGTTGCGGATGATGGAAAACATCGTGGCAATCTGCTGGGTTTCATCAGTGGTCTGCGGAGCCTCCCCCAGATAGAAACTCGCCCGCACGAACCGATCGGCGGGCCGTTCAGTGCCGGGCAGCATGACTGCACCGCCGATTTCCTGCCAATAACTGTTAAGTGCCAGTTGCTGCTCGTAGGGTGGGTCGTTCGTCATCACGGCAAACTGCTTGCCATGATGAATGACTAGTTTGCCGTCGAGATACTCAAACACAGCAGAGTCGCCCGTGGCATCAGAAATGGACAGGTGACCGGTACCGGCATGTCCGCCTGGTAGCGTGAGACCCGCCAACTGAAACGGTTCGTCTTTAAGAGCCGCCACTGCCTCAGCCACAGTCGCGAAGTTGTCGAGCACATATTGCGACCAGCCAGCGATTGAAAGTGCGGGCCGCTTCCCGTCTAGCTTGGGGTCAGCAGAGAGCCCGTCATAGCAGGTGGCAACCACGCTGCCATATTTCGACGTCCACTCAATTGACTGTGGCCCAGCGTTGCCATTACGAGAGAGACCCGCCGGAAAGGCCCAGAGGTTGGTCTCCATTGACTGCGTCCAGTCCATCGTGCGGCCGGTGACCACCGCTCCCGCTGGACCGAGATAGACCACTCGAGAACAGGGAAATGTGGGCGTGGCCATGGTGAGTACAACCATGAGGGCGACCAACAGCTTCACTGAAGGCTTTAAACGGGAATTCACGATATTTGGCTCCTTGGCAATAGACGCTTTGGGCGGCAACGGGCAGACAACCCCTTTCACCGCTTACCGTTATGCTACAGAAAGTTGTCAACAGGCCTCAAATTTCCACACCGATGCGTTTTCCAAGACGCCGCCCTCACTGACACTTTCTTTCCGAAAGAGTGCTCGCATGCAACCCAAACTGGGCAGCCCCCAACGCCTCTATCTCCTGTTTGTCCTGGCAGCCATTCTCAAAGTGCTTACCAACCAGGCCACTGCCGGTGATTGGCCTCAGGTGCTTGGGCCTGTCAGAACAGGTATCGCAGCTGCCGACGAACGGCTGGCAGACCGCTGGCCAGACGCCGGCCCACCTGCATGGCCTCCTCATCG
>RGBY01000442.1 GCA_009919445.1 Planctomycetia bacterium | reverse complement strand
TCGATGTCGGCAACGGTGCGGTGATCGATCTGGCCTGGTCTCCAACTGACAACCAGTTGGCTGTCTGGAAGAACGCTGAAATCATTTCCGACAATGCAGAAGCTGTTCGCGTGTTGGCCTTGCCCACAGAGCAAGCCCGCGCCAACCAAGGCGAGCTTATTCTGTTCGACACCAGCCATTTTCCCTGGCAGCAAACTCCCATTCCACCGGATCCACCGCTATGGCTTCGTCGCTGGCAGGCCAACCGTGGCGACCGCACCGGTTTGGCAAACCTCGTTGAACACGCTCACCCTGTTGTGGCGATCAGCCCGGATGGCGAACAGCTAGCTACCCAACTGACCGATGGTCGTGTGCAGGTGCTGTCACGTTCCACTCTGGCTGCCGGGGCAGTCCTTGCTGACTATCGCGGCCTGCTGCAGACAGCCCGGTTCCTCCGTGGACAAAACCGTCTGTTCCTGATCGATGCAGCCGGCCAACTCGGCCTTTGGGACACCGTCTCGGGAGCACGGTTGCAACACACCCAAAATGGCTCTGTTCAGCAGTTCGCCGTGTCATCAGACGGCAGCCATTTTGCGACGATCAACCGACAATCAGATGGCAACTGGTCGGCAACTGTATTCGCTGCATCTGACGGGCGGGTCTGCCTGACCACCCCTGCCATACCCAGTGGAACAGGCACTGCCAGTCCACTGGCACTCAGCCCTGATGGCAGCCTGCTGGCCTTCAGTTCCGGTGAATCAGCAATCAGCCTGCTGGACACCTCAACCGGTGTAGTCGCTGGAAAACTGGATGGTCATGATGCCATCGTGACGGCCCTCGCCTTTGGAGAGGCTGGGGCCGTTCTGGCCAGTGGTGCCACCAACGGCAGCCTGCGGCTTTGGGATATTCCGACCGGCCGTTACCGGCAGACCCTCATCGGACACGAAGGCTACATTCATTCGCTGGCGTTTGCGGCCGACGGTCGTCAACTTGCCAGCGGCAGTGCTGACGGTACCGTACGGCTCTGGAAGAGCGACCAGCCAGCAACGCTCGGCCTGATCCCCAGCCATGGTGAGCCAATTCACGTCAGCCTCAGTCCCGACAGCCGTCTGGTGGCGATCGCGACATCCGACGCGATCGAACTCTGGAATGCGAATACGGTTGAGCCGGTTCAGCGGCTACCCGCTCTCCCCGGAACCCCCGTCACGACGGCCTTCAGTCCCAACAGCCGCCTCTTGGCTGCGGTGAGTCAGCCCGCTGCAGCAGCCGGCCGACTTAGCGTCTGGGATCTCGCCAGCCGTGAATTCGTTCTTCAGGCCGATCTCGAACCCGATGCCTGGACAGTCACTTTCAGCCCCACCAGTGATCAGTTGGTGACCACCTCTTCTCACCAGGTGGCGGCCAGTTGGGCCCTCCCGTCGGGTAACCAGCTTTTTACAATCACGACCCGGGGGGCCTCACGGACCCAGCCCGTTGCTGGCGTTTTCGGACTGGGTGGAAGCCGTCTTGCGTTTCCGACTCAAACGCTGGTTGATGCAACCACTGGCCAAGG
>RGBY01000441.1 GCA_009919445.1 Planctomycetia bacterium | reverse complement strand
TTGGGCTGTGTGGGCATGCCACGGAGTCAGGAAAAGTCTATTGCGCGGCCCATATGGCTCTAGCAACAGGACACGGCACACAATCCCTAACCAACCTAGCAAATATGGCAGCGAAGATATGATCTACCTCGCTATCTTCCTCACGAAAGACCCAGGCTGGAAAGGGATCGGCAAATTCCTTCCAGCCCTCGGGGCCGTGGGCCATTTCTTCATCTGTCAGGCAGCAGGCTTCAAGGGCGGCGGGCAGTGCCGAAGCCATGCTGGCTCCAATCACCACCAGTTCCTGCCGCCGGTCACCCCAGGGAAGTTCCCAGATTTTCGCAACCTCCGCGCGATCGAGTTCTTCAGGCCAGTCCGCTGTCGAAGTGGTTGCCAGCCAGCTGCCGCCCGGCTGGAGACTAGAGACGACACCCGCCGTTGACCAAATCCCGGCCCAGTCATGTCTGGTTGCCAGCCAGAGAAATCCCTTTGAGCGAATCACGCCGCGAAAAACCGGCCCGGTGATCAGGTCCCAGAACCGCTGCGGATGCAGCGGCCGGCGGGCCCGAAACACCCGAGTCGTCGTCATCGAGGCCAATCCCACGGTCCCGCAGCTCTTCGGCTGAACAGTAGTCGTCGAGAAAATTCCTGGCGTCGACCACCGTCACCAGCGTGTCGAGCCGCGCCAGGTCCGACAGACAGCGGCCCGCCTCATCGGTGAAGGTGAAGGTTTCTGCAACCGGCAGGGGTTCGGAAATCCCCGTGCTCTCAATCAGCAGATAGTCGAACCTGCCTTGCTGGGCGAGTGCTGCAACTTCGTTGAGGAGATCTTCCCGCAGGGTGCAGCAGATGCAGCCGTTGGAGAATTCGACCAGCTTTTCATCGGTGCGGCTGAGTTGTGCCGCCCCGTTGCTGGTCGCCAGTGTCCCACCCACCAGTTGGGCATCGATGTTCACCTCGCTCATGTCATTGACGATCACCGCGACGCGGAGACCGTCCCGATTGGCAAGGATGTGATTCAGGATGGTTGTCTTGCCGGCCCCGAGAAAGCCGGAGAGAACCGTCACCGGCAGTTGCTGGAGGGGGCTGTCTGCCGGAGAAGCCATGCTGTCCTGGCCGTCGAGAACGTCGTCACGCATTTTCAAAGCACTCCATCTGAGGGTCGCATCGCGTTCGTGACGGGCGGAGCACGAGGGTCCACCCGAGCCAACCCGCCGTCGGCCTCAACAGTTCTAAACGCAAAGCTGTTGCATGTGCAAGGCTTATGCGTTAATGTCTGTGGTGAGCGGGACCGATTGGGGAAACCTTTCAGCTCGTCGATGCAGTTCGCCGGGGAAAACGATGACAACCAGTGTCAACAGCGTTGCGGAGCCGCAGAGCCTGTCGGCGAAGGGCGGCTCCCGGGTCGGCCACTGGGCGGTCTCGCGCGAATTCTGCCCCTGGGCTGACCCCCTGGTGGCAGCCCTTAAAACGCCGCTGGGGCTCCTGACGGTCGCCTTCGTCGTCGCCGTGCTCCTCGCCGTGGCCGTCGGCTCGGGAGGCCTTTGGGCCG
>RGBY01000045.1 GCA_009919445.1 Planctomycetia bacterium | reverse complement strand
TGCACGACGGCGTTAGCGGCGGCAAGAGTGTTTGGTGGACCTGGACGGCGCCTGCGTCAGGAACGGTCGTGATCGAGACGGTCGGGAGCGACTTTGACACGGTGCTGGCGGTCTATGACGGTAGCGATGTCGCGAACCTTAACCGACTGGTTAGCAACGATGACATCGAATACGGCGTCGTGCTCCAAAGCCGGGTGACGTTTTCTGCCGTGGCAGGCAAGACCTACGAGATCGCCGTCGATGGCTGGGGGGGTGAGGTCGGCTCGATTTCGCTTGGCATTTTACTCGATGCACTCGAGCCGCCCACACCAATCGACGGCATCATGCTGACCAACAACAGCGTTGTCGAAAACATGCCAGCAGGTACTGAAGTGGGGCGATTCACAATCGATTCGATGTCGACCACCACGTCGGACCGTTTCCGGCTGGTCACCGAGACCCTTTCGTGGCAGGCCGCTCGTGACCGGGCTGTCGAACTCGGAGGTCATCTCGCCACCTTCACGAGTGAAGCGGAATGGCAACAAATGTTGGACGAGACGGGTATCGGTGAATTGCAGATGAACGGCTCGTGGATTGGAGCCACTGACGCCGCAAGTGAGGGGATTTGGGAATGGGTCACCGGTGAGCCGTTCAGTTACACCCGGTGGGCGACTAACGAACCGAACGGATCAACCGGTGAAAATGTCGCTGGGCTCTGGCCCGGCGGTACCTGGAACGACCTGCCAGGCGATATCCTCAAGGACTTTTTCATCCTTGAAGTTCCGCCGGCTACGGCGACCTATCAGTTGGTGGCGGGTGAGGGTGATGCCGACAACGGCCAATTCTCAATCGACGGTGATGCAATCGTTACGGCTGCCTCTTTCGACTTCGAGAGCCGAGCGGTCTTCAATGTTCGGGTTCGAGCCACGCTCGCAGGACAGACCGCCGAACAGGTCTTCACTATCGCAGTAACCGACGCCAACGACGATCCTGAGGCAGTCGTCTTGTCAGCGAATGCGGTTGCCGAAGACGTTGCCGCAGGAACAGTTATCGGAAGTTTGGCTGCGGTAGATGAGGATGCCGCCGATGCCCACACCTTTGCCTTGGTGGCGGGCGAAGGTGACGGCAGCAATGCCCTGTTCGCTCTTGTTGACGGCACCCTGGTGACAGCTGGACAGCTTGACTACGAGACCGCCCCGTCACACTCGGTCCGGGTGCGGGCCACTGATGCCGCTGGAGCATTTGTTGAGCAGGTTTTTACAATCGATGTGATCGATGTGGCAGAGGGCTTGCTTATTGAACAGGTCGCTTCGGACTGGGATGGTGTCACCGTGCGTTTTGACGCGGCACTTGATCTGTCAAACCTCGATCTCCACAACCGGGCAGCGGCCCCCGAGGATCTTGATGTCACCCTTGTCGATGCTGCGGGCAATCTTGTTGAGTCGGCGTTGGCCGTCAACGAGGCCGGCGACGGCTTCCGGCTGGTGGTCAACAATGGCCTGCTGGCTGTCGGTGACTACACCCTGACCATCCGCAGTGGCGAAACAGGTGTGGTGGCGGCTGACGGCCGTCTGCTCGACGGAGATGGCAACGGCACGGTCGGTGACGACTTTGTCAGTACCTTCACCATTGAGCCATTGCCAGTTGGGACCGCGGTCGTTGGCGTGCCGGGCTTCTTTGAGGTCGCAGGTCAGGAAGTCAATCTACCGACCGCCGCCAGCGGCGGCATTCCGGTCATCGTCACCGCGCCGGAAGGGGTGATGTCGCTCGACATGGAGTTCTTCTACAACCCGGCTCTCCTCGATGTGACCGGTATCGAATTGGCAGCCGGCCTGCCCGATGGGGCGATCAGCCTGATCAATGTCATCAGCCCGGGTCACGCCATTGTCGGATTCTTTTCTGCCCAACCGCTTGCCGCGGGCAGTTACGAGTTGGCCCGGCTCCAGGCAACGGTTCCGGTCTCGGCCGAGCCCGGCCAGACCCATGTACTGGATGTCAGCGGCGCGAGCCTGAATGAAGGGCTGATTCCAGCCATCGACGACGATGGCATTCACGTCGTCGCCGTTGGCAATCGGGCCCCAACCGGCATCAGCCTGACCGGTGGCAGCGTCACTGAGAATAGCCCGGCCGGCACGCTCGCCGGGACGCTTGCTGCAGTCGATCCCGACTACGGCGATGCCTTCAACTTTGCCCTCGTGGCTGGCGACGGTGATACCGACAATGCCGCCTTCATAATCGAGGGCACCAGCCTGCTGACGACGGCCAGCTTTGACTACGAGGCCGGAGCCGGCCGCTCGATTCGAGTGCGGGTGACCGATGCTGAGGGTGAGAGCTTCGAGACCGTCCTGCAAATCGAGGTGGTCAACGAAATTGAAAGCCTCCACGTGACGGGCATGACACCCACCGTTGATGGCTTCCGGATCTCTTTTAGTCAGCCAATCGATTCGGCAGGCCTGAATCTCTACGACGCGATGAATCTGCTTGGGGCGGCGGACCTGTCGCTCAGTGGGGAGCGGGTCGGGGCGGTTCGCGGATCGTTGGTCGTTCAGGGCGATGGCAGCAGCATGCAATTTGTCGCGTCGTCCCCGCTCGCAGCCGACACCTACACCGTCACACTCCAGAGTGGTGATTCAGCTTTCAGGGCTCTCGCCGGTGGGCTTCTTGATGGCAATGCTGACGAGACCGTTGGCGACAACTATGTCGCCAGCTTCACCAACATCCTGCCGTCGGTGCTGCTTGGTGTGCCGAGTTTCGCTCGTGGGGCCGGCCAGGCGGTGAATCTGCCAGCCGACAGTGCCGCCGGCATTCCCGTCCAGCTCACCTCCGATGGCACGGTTTCCTTGCTCACAGCGACGCTGCGGTACGACCCCGCCCTGCTCACTATCGGGGCGATCAGTCCCGGGGCCGACCTCCCTGAGGCTGCGGTGCTGACAACCACGGAGATTGAGCCAGGCCTGATGAGCCTGCAACTGGAGTCGCCAGTAGCTCTTCCTTCGGGTCTGGTGACCATCGGCAGTCTGCAGGCCGACGTGGCAGCAGAAGCGATACCGGCAGCGTCTGGTCTCATCAGTTTTGTGGACGTCGATACTGATGGCGGTGTGGCAGCGGGCCGCACCGCAGTGCAGCTAGTCGCCTCCCTCGGTGACACCAGCGGTGACGGTGAATACAGCAGTGCCGATTCGACCCTGGCTGCCCGGCTGGCCATGCGAATCGATACGGGACTGGTTGCCTACGCCACCATCGATCCGATGCTAGTAGCCGATGTCAGCGGCAACGGTTCGATCTCGATGCTCGATGCAGCAATGATCGCCGGTGTGGCCGGTGGGCAGCAGGGGCCGGCAGCCCCAATGGTAACGCCACCGACGCAGATGCTGCTTCGGCATGATGGTGCCTATCGGACTGCAGATGTCCCAGATCTGTCGGGCGTGCTTACCGCCGACGACACACAGGTGCTGTCCTCATCACGGGATTCTGCTGCTTCCCGGGCTCAGGCCTTCGCCGAGTTGGCCGCCGCCTGGATGATCAGTTCCGGAGGCACTGATAGCGGTTCGACGTTGCAGTTCGCTGATGATGTCACCGATGACGATGACGGCAGCTTCCTGTTTGCTGATCCTGGCATGGCCTGAAATCAGGCTGGAGCAGTCTGATTCCGACCCATGCTGGCCAGGTCGACGCCCAGCCGCTTCGCCTTTTTGTAGAGGGTGGCCCGATTGATTCCCAGGGCTCGGGCGGCAGCATCCCTTCGCCCGTCATGCCGGCGAAGGGCGTCGAGGATAAGCTGCCGTTCGGGGTTGGCCAGTTGCTCTCGCAATGTTGTGCTGGCTGCAGCGGAACGTGAGCGACGGGCCCCTGAGACAACCGCTGTGGGCAGATCACTCAGGTCAATTTCTGCCCCGGTTCCGAGATAGGCGGCCCGCTCAACAGCGTGCCGGAGTTCACGGATGTTCCCCGGCCAGTGGTGGGCCTCCAGGCATTCCCGCGCCCGATCGGTAAAGCCGGTCAGAGGACGGCTGGTTTTGCGGGACAGATCGGGCAGAAATGATTCGGCCAGCGGCAGAATGTCTTCCCGGCGTTCGCGAAGGGGCGGAAGTTCAATGGAGATCACATTGATTCGCCAGAACAAATCACCGCGAAAGCGGCCCTCGGCGACAAGGCCCTCGAGATCCTCATGAGTGGCCAGGATGACCCGGGCATCGACTTGACGGGGTTCGCTTCCGCCCACCGGTTCAAACTCAAAGTCTTGCAGGACCCGCAAGAGTTTGACCTGCATGGCGGGAGTGGCTGTGGCGATCTCGTCGAGGAAGATCGTGCTGCCGTCTGCGCGAGCGAACATGCCTTCCCGTGAGGTCGTCGCGCCAGTAAAGGCACCGGCCACATGACCAAAGAGCTCGCTTTCCAGTAACGATTCGCTCAGGCTGCCACAGGCAATTTCAACCAGTCGCCGCTGGGCTCGTTCACTTCGCCGGTGGATTTCACGGGCGAGGAGTGACTTGCCGGTACCACTCTCGCCAGTTAGCAGAACGGTGGCCGGGGTTGCAGCAATTTTGTCGACAACACCAAGCACGGCCCGCATGGCAGGGCTCCTGCCAAGAAACCGCCGCCTGCCGTCGTGGCGGAGCGGTTGGCTGGGGCTTGCGGTCTTTGTCGAGTCTGCAGCCAACGCAGCGAGCACGGCGGCATCGGCAATGGGTTCTAGCAGGATGTCATCGGCGCCGAGGCGCTGGGCAGTCACCGCTGTGAAGGCCGAGGCAACTGCAATCAGCCGGGCATCTGGCCAGGTGGCACGAAGAACCCCCGCAACTCGTTCGCTGCCAGAATCTGGCAGGCCAGCATCAACAAAGCAGCAGTCACAGCGATGGCGGCCGATCGCGGCAATTGCTTCCTCTGGCGTTCCTGCTGCGGTCGCATGCCAGCCCTGTGAGCAGAGCCACTGGGCCAGGGAAGAAGCCATTCGGCGGTCGTCATCGACAACCAGTACTCGGCGGCGTTCCTGTCCGTGTTGGGCTGCCTGAGGCGTCATCACCTGGACGTTAGGCTGTGACTCAGAAGCGGGCATGACGTTTCCAGACTTGAGCCAGACCTCAGAAAGGGCGATGAACGCATCGCCCGTGACGAGCATGGCAGGGCTTAGGATGAGCGACCACAGGCTCTGGCGGTACGGCATGAGACCTACCGCCATCGGCAAACCGAGATCCCTCTGAGCATTCCTAGGTCATGGAAGGCTGCCGGAAAAGTCTTCCCACTCGGCCCAACTCCGGTTTTTTTTCCAGCGGCCGTCGTCAAGTCGCCCCAACCGTTACAACCCAACCCTCAGCAGGAGGATCAGTCCTCGGTTGCCACCGGTGGGGTGTCAGTTGAGGCGGCATTGGAAGTGGCTTGCGAAGGCCGCGCTGCCGACGAGGCGAGCATCTCGCCGGAGCGACTCGAATCGCCCAGCCGGTCGCCGGCTGGCCCAAAGAAGATCTCCCGATTCTCAAACAGGCTATCGGGATCACGATCAAGAATCCGCATGCGGCGTTTGCGAAACCAGAGGAAGACGGCAACGGTCAACGCAATCAGGCTGCCGGCCAGCACAACGAGCGTGAAGCCACGCTCGGCCGACTGAATCAGACCGGTGATGCGATCACCGAACGCGTAGGCGAGACCAAAAAAACCACTGATCACCACGGAGGCACAGACGAAGTCAGCAAACAGGAACCAGCGGTATTTGACTCGCAGGATGCCGGCCGTGAGATAGAAGGGGCTGCGTAGGCCAACCAGAAATCGGGCCACAAAGAAGGCCTTAATGCCATGCTGCTGAATGAGCAGTTCGATCTTCTGCTCACGCTCTTCGGTGAGAAAACCGCTCAGAAAACGGTGCTCGCGTAGGAACCGAGCCCCGAAAAATCGGCCGATGGCGTACATCAGGCTGTCGCCGAGCAAAGCCCCGATCAGGCATGCAGGAAGGGCATACCACCAATGGAGTGCCCCAGCTCGACTTGCCACCCCGGCGGCCACGATCGGGACCTCTTCCGGAATCGGGAGCCCCAGACCCGTCAGCGTCAGGAACAGCATGATTCCCAGATACGACCCCTGCTCCAACCACTCAATCATGACCGATGGTGTCGCAAAACGGGGAATGGGAACTGGCGGGGCGATGCCGACAGCCGGACGGCTGCAGCCCACGTAAGTCTAGCAGACTGAATCGGCCCTCTCAGCCTAGGCGGGTAAAGACCGGTGAAAACCTGCGTCGGGGGTCGATCGAGCGAAGAAAGCCGCCTTACCTCGCAACTAGTCGTGGCAAAAAGGTAGTTCGGCCTGCGGGGTGGCAGTCGACTCGGTTTCATCGTTTTCTGCCTGCACAATCGTCAGTCCCCGCAGATTTTCATTCAACTGAAACTTATTTTCCGCCAGGTTCGCCAGGACTACGGTGAGCTCTTCGGCGCGCTTCCCGGGAAGGACCAGCACGGCAGAAACGGAGCCTGCCGGCGGCGCGATGCGGGGCAGCCCAGCCGGGCCAAGAACGTAGGCCGCCGTGGCCAGGGCGTCGGCCTCGGCTGCCGTTGGGGCCAGGACGGTGGCTGACAGGACACCCTTTGCTGGCTGGCCCGACCGTGGGTCGAGAATGTGCCCGAGCTTGCGACCGCGTTCAATAAAAAACTGAGTCCCCGAGCCACTCGTGCCGAGCGCCTGATTATCAAGCATGATCTGGCCAAGTCGCTCGCGGGGACGAAGCGGGTGCCGCAGGCCGACTGGCCAGCCTGGCGTGGTGGTGGCGGCTGGAATACCTTGGGTGCCGCGGGCCCGCACGCTGCTTTGACCGCCATGAAGCAACACATTGACTCCCCCACCCCGGCCAATCAGGTCGATGGCCTGATCGATAGCCCAGCCTTTTCCGATGCTGCCGAGGTTGATTTCAACGCCCGGCTTTTGAAAGCGGATACGCCGCTTGGCTTCATCAAACTCGAGCTTGTCCATGCCGCAACAACTGCGGGCTGCTGCCAGATCGGCTGGCGATGGGGTTCGGCCACGCCGCTCCACAAATCCCCAGGCCTTCACGAGAGGGCCAGAGGTGACATCAAAGCCGCCGGCGGTTCGCTCGTGAAGATCACGAGCCAGAATCAGCAGCTGAAAGAGTTCCGGCGACACTGGCTGCCACCCGCTGGCAGCCTGCCTGTTCAGGACTGACAGTTCACTTGTTGGTCGATAGATCGTGATCTGGTCTTCGATGGCCTCAATGAGGTCGAGTGCCTCAACCCCCCAGGCCGTTGCCACATCGTTGTCGACAATGTTGAAGATGGCCTCGAAGCAACAGGCCATGGCCTCACGGCTGACGGCGATGGTGTGGACTGCATCCACGGTGGTGCCCCCTCGGGTCGCCGTCAGCGTGGCGCCAGCCCACGATCGAAGGCATCCTGATCACGGCGGAAGACGGCGAGTTCGGTGTCGAAGCGTTCCAGGGGGATTGCATAAACCGGGTTTTCAGCCGTGTGGGCATGGCAGTGGGCGACCAGCAGCCGATAGAGAAACTTGAAGAGTTGGCGTGGCACCCGCACGCTTCGCAGCCCGTCGAGCAGCCGCCGCTGATCAACGGCCGGCTCGAACAGTTCAGCCAGTGTGGCTGGCGGCTCTTTCACGCTGGCTGCCTTCAGTCGCATCGACGCAATGTCATAGAGCGTCTCGCCCGACCACTCCAGCGACGGCACCAGGTTTTGCTTGTCAAGGCGGGCCCGCTGGTTGAAAGACTCATCCTCCCGCTCAATGAAGCGGTAGAGTTCATTGGGCAACAGCATCTTGAAGCCCAGGCCAGGAGACTTGAGGAACTTGTTGTCGAGGATCGGCCAGATCACCTGCCGCATGCGTTCAGCTGCACCATTGATCACGTGGGGTTCATCAAGCCGGTCAATGATGACGACCATGCCGCCGTAGCCAACGGACTCGAGAATGCCCTGAAACTTGGCAAACAGTTCATAGCGATCGTCACTGCGGGCCAGCAGCGGGAGCGGCTGGCCCGCCAGATCAACTTCGGGCATTCGGGCTAATGCCTTGGTGAGTTGGCCAATCGTGCGGTTGCCCGTCTTCATGTTACGGATGATTCGTACCGCTTTCCACCAACACCGCAGACGACGCCAGGCCCACGGGCCCCAGCCTGCCGCCAGCAGCAGCCATGGCCACCAGGCGGAGAGCCAAGCGGTCTGGCCCCGGGAAACGGCTACCAGCACGCCACCGGCAAAGAGCAGGGAGACAACGACTGCCAGCAGCAGCGGCCAGAGCCCGAGCAACGAGCCGTAGCCCACCCGCCACCGCAGCCGTCGCCATCGGGCTGGGAATGTCTCGGCGGTTGACTGGTCGTAGAGAGCGGCCAGCAGTGTGATGTCCCGGGCATGGGGGCCACTCCAGGCATGGCTGCGGCCATCGCCGACAGGCTCATCAGGAGAGTTGTGAACAATGGCCGAAACCAGTTTTGTGACCGCCAGCGACAGGATCGCATCCATGTGATCCCAGAGCTTCCACTGCCCCAGCACTTTGTCGACCGGTCGCTGCCGGCCAACCCGGCTGACAAACCGATCGAGGAATGGGTTGAAATCGTCGTAGAGGACGACAAAGGTCGGCTTGCCATCGGGGTTGCTTGACGCGGCGGCGTTGCGGCAGGAAGCATTATGCCGCTCAAACTGCCGCACCATTTGCAGCTTGAGCGCCGTCTTGCCGGCCCCTTTTTCGCCAAAGACGATAGAGGTGCTGGGGTCGTCTGGTGAGCCGTAGATTTTGTCCCAGGCTGGATGAAATGTTGATTCCAGGCAGGTCCGTTTGAAGACCGTATCGTTCTGGGCATCTTCTTCAGCAAAAGGATTGCCGGCGATGCCGTGGTGTTCAAAAAACTCCTGGATCTTCATGGCGACCTTTGGCAGCGAGTGTCAGGTTCAGTCGTAAGCGGCAATTAATTTCCGGTCGGTACCATGCCCTCAATCATCGAGCGAAAGCCATCGGCCGATTTCTCGACGGTGGCAGCTGGCCCGTACAACTTCAGGAAGTAGTTGCCGGCCGCTGCCGTCTCGACGATGGCAGCCAGCATGCGGTAGTTCGGCCTGTCGATGGCGCGGCCTCCTGCAAAGGGACCACCAGGAGAATCCTTGTAGGTGCCGGTGATATCGACGAGGGTTACCTGACAGCCAGCAACGCGGAGTTTTTTGGTTGAGGCCTTGTCGGCTGTTTTGGACCCATCGGGCTGTGAGAACTGACCACACCACCGGTCGATGTTGGCTTCAATGCTGCCGCCGGCTCCCATGACGGTCAGGCGACCTGGCTGGCTATCGTCTCCAACTGGGGGAACTGAAAACTCGGTTTCAACAATCATGGACCGAGGTCGAACCCGCTGCCAGTCGGCAGGCGCAGCCAGCGAGAATCGGCCGTCGGCCACGGTGAACTCGGCGGCATCCGGGGCCGGATCATTGGCGTGGGCCAGAGCAGTGCAGGCGAAGATGGTCAGAACTGCAAAGAACGTCGCCAGGGGGGAACGGGCGGTCAGGAGGGAAGGCTGCACCTGCATGGCAGAATCCTTGGGAAAGTGGAAGGCGGGGAGAGACGCGTTGCCGCACTCTTCCCCAATCGTACCAGAAGACCCGCCGCTGGCGACGGGAGTGGCGGCTTCGCTATGTACTCCGGAGAAGCCTCGGGAGGGTCAGGTCGAATGGCCGAAGAACTCGGGAAAAGTTGACGTGATCGGTTGCCAGTCAGCCCAGCCGGTCCGCCAGACCACCTCTTTTCCGGTCCCACGAGCTGCGGTGAGCCAGGCCACCATCGCGGTGCCCGTCATGGGTGGACTGGGCTCTCCCCCCGGGACTGCAATGCACCAGAGTGCATCTGTGGCCGTGGCGATAGCGGCCGGCAACTGTGAATCAGCAGGCTCGGTGGTGGGGGCAGCAGGCTCGGCGGTGACGGCAGCAGGCCCGGTGGTGACGGGGGTGGGACCGCTGGCAGGTGGTTTGTGCTCAACTAATGCTGTCGGTGCTTCGGCGGCAGCCACGGCGACAGAGACAGCCGTGGCGGCAAACGGAGATTCAAACTCTGGCATCATCTCTCTTGCCGCTGCCGGCGAGGGAGTGCCGGCGGTGTTGACACGAAACTTGGTGCCGCATTGCGGGCAGTAAACCCGCTTGCCAGCGTAATGGTCTTTCAGCTTGGTGCGGTGTCCATTGGGACAGAATGAAACAATACCCATTGGAGAAAGGTCTCCGTCTCGGTCAGGTTCAGGTTCTCGTTTAGGTTCTTGTTCAGAATCTTTGGGAGCCTGCCCCGGCCCCTGACCGTTATCATACCGGTTTGATGATACCGATGCGATCAAGGGGCTGCCCTGGTTGTCGTTTTTGTTTTTTTGCTTTTTTTGCTGGGCTTCGTCACCGCTTTTCTCTGGAGTGCTTTTCATGTCTCGACACGACCACCCGCCGGCAACCGCTGATCACCTGCCGGCTGACGAAGCCAATGAAGGCCCCTGTGAACTTGCGATCGTTGGCGATCTCACCGAGAACGCCACCGACTTTGTCGATAAGTTGCTTGGCATCGAGCCAGGCAGCGAGTGCACGCTTTATTTCGACTCTCCCGGCGGCAACCCCTACACCGCCAATTCGTTGGTGTCGCTGCTGCGGCTGCGGGGAATCCGAGCCACCGGGATCGTTATTGGGGAATGTTCGTCAGCAGCCGTCTGGCCTTTTGCTGCCTGTGATCGCCGCCTGGTAACGCCTGCGAGCGTCCTGTTATTTCATCCAATGAAATGGCAGAGTGAAGAGCAGGTTGGCATTCGCGAGGCCGCAGAGTGGTCGCGGCACTTTTCAGCGCTTGAGCAGGAAATGGATCAGCTGCTGGTCGATCTGTTTGGTGGGGCCCAACAGGCTGAGGTAGGTGACTTGATCCGCGGCTGGTGTCGTGAGCATCGTTACGTCACCGGCAGTGAACTGGCTGCAGCAGGTCTGGCTGAACTGATTGACCTGGCACCCTTACCGTGGCTGACTGCTTCGAGCAGGACCAGTGATCATGACACCAGTGACCGCGACTCAGCGGGACGTTAGCGGGGCCGCAAAGAAGCGAGCAGTGCCGCAGAACAGCTAGCGATATTCGCTGTGGCAGGATGAGCAGCTTTGTTTGATCGCCTTGGCGGCCTGTCGGGCAGGGTCGGCCTTCTTCTCACCTAGCGCGTCCCGGCATCTTACCGCCTCATCCCGCATCGTGGCGGCTAACTCACGGTAGGCGTCATCGTCCCAGTCGATGAATTCCTCCTGAATGATCAGTTCGCCAAGAACGGCCACCATCTCGGCTTCATGCCGCAGCTGCTCGGGGGCGTCTTCCATGGCCTCGGCTGTGGCCGTGCCAGCAGTGAGTGTCTTATCAGCCCGATCAATCCGCCGCATGAGGACGGCTCGGTCGCAGAGTCGGCTCCACTGAAAGGGCTGATTCTTATCGGGCTCGGCGGTGATTGTTTCTCCACGAATCAGGGCTGTCAGATCATCGGCGCCGGCTCGAGCGGCATCGTACGCCTTGCTGCCTTCCCGGTCGCATTCGCTGGCTGCCCTGGCAAACCGATCGCGGAGACCTGCGGCCTGCTGCTTCCAACTGGAACGGATATCACCCTCTCGGTCGTCGTGGACGTGGATCAGGCCAAAGGCGACGGCGACCAGACTGAAGGAGTCGATCGCCGAAGAGATGCTTCTGCTGAAATCGGTCTGGGTTGCCGTGATTTTTTTCAGGGCGATTTCCGCATCTTTGATTTCGTCGGTGAGGGTGGAGGCGGCTATGAGCTGCGACCAGCCGGTAGATGACGATTGTTGGTCGGTTCCTGCGGCTCCTGCCGCAGGAGTCTGAGCTGCTGCCGCCGCTGCCGCGGCAAAGTCTGGACGCTCACCTTCCAGCAATTCAAACGCGTCAGGCACGATAATCTTGCTGGTGGGCAACTGTTCTGCCCGCGGGGCGGGCTGGCGGCGGCTGGAAAATTGTCGGCTTCCAAGGATTGGCTCAGCAGCAGTTGCCGGAGCAAGCGGGCTATCACAAAACAGTGGCACGGTCAGCGCAAATGCCCAAAGGCCCCTGATGCAAAGCCGGCTAGCCTGAGCGTTCGACGAGACCAGGCTGGCAGACGCAGGGATGGTGGAGCGGTTGTTCATGAAATGAATTGACTGCTGTGTGATGGAAAGCAACGTCCTCACGACCGGCGTGCGTCGTTATCTGGCAGGCTGCGGAGTCATTGGAAGATAGGAAAGATGCGGCTGCCGAAGGCTCTGATTTCACCTTGACCCGGCCCCCAAAGAGCGGTCACGATCTGCTCACCGGCCTGTCGTCTCCGGTGCATTTGGAATGCGCTGGTTGGTTATGGTGGGCCACTGAACACCCTTAGGAGCCTACAGGGATGCAGACAGCCTGTTCAACGGGTACTCCCCAGCCGGCACGTCAGGAAGAACCATTGAAGCGTCATCCTCAGCGGCTGGCCAAGGTCGTTTCGGTCTGGCTGGTTTCCTTTGTCGCTGGCTGCTGCATGCTTGCCGTAACCAGTCAGTCCGGCTGCTCGGCCGGTGGGGCCGAACCAGGAACGGCAGCCAGCGTTGAGCCAGCCAAGCAGGCAGTGGCATCATTCCTTGAAGCCATCAAGCAAGGCAGTGAAGAGAAGGCACTGGCCATGCTGACTGATGTGGCTCGGGCGAAAACCCAGGAATTGGGCCTTTCGGTAGCCCCTCCGGTCAAGGATACCGCCACCTACGCCATCGGTGACTGCGAGCCTGTCGGTGATTCCGATGACATTGTTCATGTTGCGACAACGTGGACCGATACCGATGCGGATGGGTTCACGACGACAGACAATGTGATCTGGGTCTGCCGGCTCGATCCGGAGGGCTGGCGTGTGGTTGGCATGGCGATGCGGATTTTCCCGGACCTGCCACCACTTCTTCTGAACTTTGAAGACCCCGAAGATATGCTCGCCAAGCAGCAACTGGTGGCGGAAGAAATTACCCGCCGTGCCCAGTTGGCAGCCGACGAAGCTGCCGGCGGCCCTGCCGCTCGAACAGCCGATGGGGGCGGTGCCAAGGTGGTGGAGTAGCCACCGGCCTGCACAAACTTTCTCGGCAATAGGCTTTAGGGGCATTTCTCAGCAACAGGCCTCAGGACGGTTTTTCGGCAAAAGGCGTCAGGGGCGTGGGCGGGCTGGCTGCCCCTGCGGGCGTTTATGCGCCACTCTATGGGCCTGAAAATGCCATGGGCTCGATGAAAAGACGCCTCTCCGCAGTTCATGGCTATCAGAACCAGTCACTTCGAGGGGATTATGCCGCATTTTTCGTGCAATCAACAAAAACCCTCCAAACAGCCCAGGCTGCTTGACAGGCTTATCTTGACTGATAGCCTTTCCCAAACCTCTTGATTTCTGGGAGTTCTCGCCGACCTGCAACACCTGCAGGGGGGTGCCGCGGGTTGTTCCGACGGGCTTCTAGGGACATGAGGTGTGTTCTCGGAAGCTGGGGTTCGGTGGCCGTCCCGGATCATGCCAGCGTTGGTGACGGCCTGTGAAACGCACTGTGCGTTTCCGAATCTCTTCTCCGGAGGAAGAAATGAAGCGTTTTCTCGGAATTTCGTTCGCGGCTTTTGTCGCCCTGATTGCCTTTGCCCTCGTCTGCGGTGATGCCAGTGCTGGCCTTCGCAAGA
>RGBY01000440.1 GCA_009919445.1 Planctomycetia bacterium | reverse complement strand
ACATCACGACCGTTGGCGACATAGGCCCGACTGCCGTTGGGGGCGACTGCCACGCCCCAGGCGTAGCCACCCATGGGCACGCTGCGAACAACACTCGCCGTGGCCGGGTTTGCCGCGGCGACAATCTTTAGGCCGGCGTTTCCGCTGGCGACCAAAGCATGGCTTCCGCTGGGGGTAAGGGCAACGGTTTCGGCAGAACCTCCGGTGGCGACGCTACGCACGACAGTGGCTGCAGTGGGGGTGGCGGCATCAACAATGGCGAGCCCCCCGCTGCCACGGGCAACATAGGCATAGCGACCGGTGGCAGAGGCGGCGACCCCAAAGGCGTCGGTACTCAGTGCGAGGTGGCTGACTCGGGCCGGTCCGCCGGCCGCCTGCAGGTCGACAATATCGAGACCTTTTGCCGTGACGGCCACGGCGACAAACAGGTAGCGGCTGCCTGCGGCGGCGACCCCAAAGGCATAGCCGGAGGTTTCGACGCTGCCGGTGAGTTGTGGCTTGCTGGGCGTCGTCAGGTCAACAATCTGAAGTCCACCGTAGTCAGCCGCGATGTAGGCCGTGCTGCTATCAGCAGAAATCGCCACGCCAACGGCAGCACCGGGGATGGTAAGCCGGGCGAGTGGTTCTTCGCCTGGGCTAGCAATGTTGATTATCGGGCCCGGGCAGAAAGAAGAGCCTGGTGTTGTCGTCAGCTGCCAGAAGCAACGCACTGGTTGGCGAGACCGCACCGACCTCCTGCCAGTCCGTGCCATTGTTGGTGGAATAGAAAAGCTGGCCCGAGCCGAGGTTAGTGCCGGTTAAGGCAATGCCCGAGCCATTCGTCAGGAGGCTAGACACCAGCATGCTGCCAGAGGTCTGACCGGCGGTGGGCGGTGCAAAGTTGGCCACCAGGGTGTCGAACTGGGTGGCGGCAGCTGCCGCAAGGGTTGGCAGGCTGACATCAGCAGCCAGTGGCCGTCGCTGCTCAAGCGACTCCAGTTGCAGACCAGCATGGTCGCGATGGCGATTGGTCCTCATCGGCTGCCGAGGCTTTCTCTGGGTACGAATCCACTTGGCTTGTGATGCCCATCGTCTAGAAGACTGCCCACGCTTGAATGATGGGGAAACAGGCGGTTTAGGAGCAACTTACTAAAAGACAGATATTCGCAGGATACGAGAATCCTCCGGCGGCGGCGAGAAATGAACGCCGTTTCATCCTGTGCGTTGTGCCAGGCCGTAAACGAAAAGACGATGAAGTGACCCTTATTCGTAGGGGGGGCGGAAAGGAAGCCTTGCAGGGTATTTGCCTCGCGCCCTATTCTAAAGGGTCAATCGTCTCCACCCTCGGTCGCCAGTGCGGCCTGAGGGGGCTAGGTGGTTTGCGCGTGGCCGTAGGGCCTGCGTTGGCGTTTGGATGGTTCTGAAAAAGGAGCGGTCTCCGTGACCGTTGAAGTCAGCGATGCTTTCATCACTATTTCGCTTCTCACGTCTCGCCCAGTTCCTTCGTCGTCGCCGCATGCAGCGGCCGCTGAGCCAGCGGGGCTTGTTTGGCCTG
>RGBY01000439.1 GCA_009919445.1 Planctomycetia bacterium | reverse complement strand
GACCTTAACCTCGATATTGAAGACGGCCATCTCTCAAGCGCGCTCGCTCATCTGGGCAACGTTTCCTGGAGACTTGGCACTGCCGTTGAGCCAGGCACCCGCCCGAGCCTGGCCGTTGACAACCCGCGGGTCAAGCAGACGCTCGAAAGTTTCGAGGCGCACCTGGCGGAGCAGGACATCGACTATGGCAAAACGCCGCTCACCCTCGGTCGTGTCTTAACCATTGATGCGTCTACCGAACAGTCAACAGACGCCGAGGCAAACGCACTCTTTGAGCGGGACTACCGCCAGGGATACGAGCTGCCCCGGGTTTGACTTAGTCGACGACGGGCTCAAGACGGCTGAGCGGGCATCACAGCACAATGTTAGGGTGCGCGGCAACTTCTTCCGGTTGGTCGCTGACGTTTGGCTGCAAGAAAAGTTCCAACGCTAGAGAGCCCCCGGTGGAAACCGGGGGACCAGAACGCGGCCGAGCCGGCTCGCCAGTTAGCAGTTGCGAAGGCCGTTGGCGTGGGCCTGACGCACGGTGGATGCCTATGATTGTGTCGACCCCCGTGAGGCACGGTTCATGGCTGAGACAACAGGACGCACGATGCGGCTGCTTTCGTGGAATATTCACAAGGGCATTGGTGGCCGAGATCGTCGGTATTCGCTCCAGCGGGTGATCGATTGCATTGATCACGAACAGCCAGACCTTGTCTGCCTTCAGGAAGTCGACCGGCTTGTCAAACGGAGCGACTATGACGATCAGCCCAGGCTGCTCGGGCAATCCCTCCAGCTGCATTCTGTTTTTCAGCCCAATGTGCCAGTTGGATCGGGCGGCTATGGCAATCTCGTGCTCTCCCGGTTTCCAGTAAGTAGCCGCCACCGGATTTCACTCAAGCGGGGTCTGCGAAAATCTCGTGGTGCTCAACTCGTGCTCATCGAGGCGGCCGCAGGCCCACTGCACCTTATCAACACCCACCTTGGGCTCGACGAACGAGAGCGTCACTGGCAGATGAGACGGCTGCTGGGGCACCGGCTCTGTCGATCGGCTGAGCCTCTTCCGACGATGATTGTTGGTGACTTCAACGATTGGCGAAACACGTTGGAGTTAAACACACTGGCTATGGAAGGCTTTCAGCAGGTCACTAGACCCGTGAGCCAGTTCCGCAGTTTCCCGGCGTGGCTGCCCGTGGGTGGACTTGATAAGGCATTCATCCGCGGTCAGATAAAAATCCAGGAGGCGCGAATCGTCCGCACCAGCCTGGCCCGCGAGGCGAGTGACCATCTGCCTCTCGTCATCGACTTTCAGCTGGCGCCAGCGAACTGACGCCTCCCCTGGTCATTGCAGCCCAGCTGCAAGCTCGCTGAGAGCCTCATGGGCAGCGGCAATGGTCTGTTCGATGTCGGCGTCTGTGTGCATCGAAGAGAAAAAGAGGGCTTCAAACTGACTGCAGGGAAAATAGATACCTCGGTCAATCATGCCCCAGAAGAACCGGGCATAGCGGGCCGTGTCACTCTGGGAGGCCGTCTGCCAATTGGTCACCGGAAAGCTCTTGTCGCCGTCGCTTGTGCGG
>RGBY01000438.1 GCA_009919445.1 Planctomycetia bacterium | reverse complement strand
AAGGAAGCAGCGTCGATGGGCATCTTCGTTCACGGTCTTCGCGAACTGCCGATAGGCCTCCCGCGACCCGGTGCGAGCAGCGGCCTGCACCTGGGCGATGGTGAACGGGTTCCAGGCATGGGCCTCTCCTTCCTTTCGCCAATGAAACTGGCCGTCATTTGGCAGGATTGGCAGGGCACCCGCCTCTCGGGTTGGATAGCCGATTTCGTGCCGGCGAATCCCCTCCTCGGCAAGCACATCAAAGTCGACACCGGCAATCCGGCTGGCAGTGCCGACAAAACAGGTATCGACCACCTCGGGCCCCAACCCGATCGCCTCAAAAATCTGCGCGCCCTTGTACGACGCCAGGGTTGAGATGCCCATCTTCCCCATCACCTTGAGCATGCCCTTGGCGACTGCCTTCCGGAATGCGGGCACGATTTTGTCGTCGCTGAAATCCTCCTCCAGCAGGCCGTCGATGCGGGCCTGCCGCAAGGCTTCAAACGCCAGATACGGATTAATTGCATCAGCACCGTAGCCGGTCAGCAGGCAGAAGTTGTGGACCTCTCGGGCCTCACCCGACTCCAGCACAATGCCAATCCGAGTCCGTAGTTCCTGCCTGACCAGCGAGTGGTGGACAGCGCCAGTTGCCAACAACGAACTGATCGGCACCCGATCTGCAGCCACGGCCCGATCAGAAAGCACAACCAGGGAATAGCCATCGTGGATCGCCTGCGTCACTTCGGCGCAGACCCGCTCAAGTGCTGGCCGTAGCCCGGCATCCCCCTCTTGGCGCGGGTAAGTGATGTCAATCGTCTTGGTTTTCCAGCCGCGGTAGTCGAGTGACTTGATCGCGGCGAGTTCTTCATTGGTGAGAATTGGGTGTGGCACACAGAGGCGATGGCACTGCTGCTCTGTTGCCTCAAGCAGATTGCCCTCAGGACCGATGAAGCACTCCAGCGACATGATCACCTCTTCGCGGATCGAGTCGACCGGCGGATTGGTGACCTGGGCGAAAAGCTGCTTGAAATAGTCGTAGGCCAACCGGGGCTTGTCTGACAGGCAGGCCAAGGCCGCGTCATTCCCCATCGACCCAATCGGGTCTCGCTTCTCCCGCAGCATCGGCATCAGCATGAACTGCAGGGTCTCGGTGGTGTAGCCAAAGGCCTGCATCCGCCGGAGCAGTTCTTCACTCGCGTAGTGGGCGGGAGCCTGCTGCGGCGGCAGTTCACTCAGATGAATCGCCTGATCTTTCAGCCAACTCTTGTACGGCCGCTTGGCAGCCACCGCTGTTTTCAATTCGTCATCGGTGATGATCCGTCCCTGCTCGAAGTCGACAAGAAACATCTTGCCCGGCTGGAGACGACCCTTGGCCTTCACCTGCTCTGGTGGCACCTGAACGACGCCCACTTCACTGGCCATGATCACGCGGTCGTCATGGGTGACGTAATACCGACTCGGACGCAGGCCGTTGCGATCGAGCACCGCGCCGATGTAATGACCATCGGTAAAGGACACCGAGGCTGGACCGTCCCAGGGCTCCTGGAGCGCCGAGTGATATTCATAAAACGCCCGCTTGTC
>RGBY01000437.1 GCA_009919445.1 Planctomycetia bacterium | reverse complement strand
TCCATCGCACCGCCGGCGTTGTCACGGTACGTGGCGAAGTGGGTGCTGAAATCACTGTCACCTTTGATGGCGTCCTTGATGGCCTGGTCAAGACCATCACCGGCACTGGCTTCAACCAGCAGATTGCCCTATCAACAGCAGAGGTCGATCAGCTTGGTGATGGTGCCGTCAACATCACCGCCAGCCAGACTGATCCGGCTGGCAACACTGGGGTCACCTCCGCTGTGCTCAGCGTTGAAATTGACACGGTCGACCCGACGATTCTCTCGCGGGTGCTTGATGTGCCAGCCGGCTTCTACAACGAGGGTGATGCCATCCCAGTCATCATCACACTCTCCGAGGCAGCCATTCCAGGCCAACAAGTGACGGTCGTGCTCAACGTGCTCGATGCCAATGAGAACCCCGTTGAGGTGATTGCCACAGTCGGCAGTGGAGCCGATGCCAACAAGGCCCTCGGCACCTATACCGTCGCAGCCGGCCACAACACCGATGACCTCACGATCGACAGCGTGCTGAATAATTCACCAAGCAACAAGGTCACCGACGTGGCTGGCAACGAACTGGTCGACGACAGCCTCGCCTCGTTTGCTATGCCGGCATACGGTGAGACTTCAAGTTCCTCGACGGGCATTGTGGTCGACACGATTGCCCCACTCATCGTGGGCGTGTCATCACCGTCACCAAAGGAAACCTACAACGAAGGTGACGTTGTGACACTCGTTGTCGGACTGAGTGAGGCGGTTCAGAAGGGAAGTTACATTGAGGTTCGGGTCAACTCCCAGTCTGACGCTGACCCGGTCCTTCGGCTGGAGGCTCTGCAAGATGGCAACACAATGATCGGCTATTACACGGTTGGACTGGCTGAAATGGCCGACGAACTATCGGTAACCTCCGTTGACGCTGACATCCGTGACCTGGCCGGCAACCAATACGTGCACAGTGCTGCCACTGGCCTCACCAGCGCCCTGCTTACCGGCATTGAAATCGATGGCTCGATCACTATTGATGACGGCAGTACCGGCTGGGGGCCGCAGCCCGAGGACGGCTATCAGTCGGTCACCATCGACCTGACGGGCGATGTGACAGGCGTGACGCTCGATGCCTTCACGCTGACTTACAACGGCCGCACTATCTCACTACGAGACGCCAGCATGTCCGGCTCGGGTGCCAACTACGTTCTGAGACTGCCAGATCGAATCGCCAAACTCGACGGTGGCTTTACCATCACCATCTGGTCGACCGACATCCGCAGCATGACCGATCCAGATGTTGGGCTTGATAAGCCAATCGTGTTCAACCTGCCGGATGCCGGCATGAACACCGATTTGGAAAACGGACGGACCACCGGCTGACAACGCGGCGGCTCGAAACGCGCTGCTCACTCTCCTTGCGACTGCCCTCTCCAACCGGCTCAAGCAGCCGGCGGGTGAGGGAGGTTGTGCGGGTTGATCGAACAGCCCAGGGGGAGGAAAGCCTGTTTTTTGAAGGCTTTTCCTCCACTTACGCCGTTCCCCTCCGATAGTGGATGAGGTATGCTTCCCGGGTGTCATCGCCGGAGGG
>RGBY01000436.1 GCA_009919445.1 Planctomycetia bacterium | reverse complement strand
GACCCTCTTGGGCAAACGACAGCTCGACTGGCTGCAAGCCTGGGCGCATGACTGGAAGGGCGTGCGAAGCAAGTGTGCGTTGTCGCAAACAGCCTTCTGCGGTGCCGTGCACCTGCATGGCACACCAGAAAATCGCCTGCTGGCTGATCTCGACTGCAACGGCTGGCCTCAGACCGGTCGCAACAAGGCCCTCCGCATCCTCAAGGAGGCTGGGGCCATTCATCTTTGCGGTGATCAACATCTGGCCGTCGTCGTTCAGCATGGTATTGACGAATACCGCGATGGCCCTTGGTCATTCACCTCGCCGGCACTGGTCAACACCATTTATGGTCGCTGGTGGCACCCCGAAGATGAACAGCCTGGAGCCAACCCGGTGCCAGGCAGCCCGCTGCCTTGGACGGGCGACTATGTCGATGGCCTCGGCAACAAGATCTCGATGGTTGCCTATGCCAATCCGACGGACAGACGTGATGAGAAACAGCGAGCCGATGGCTATGGCATGGCCCGATTCAATTTTGCTACCGATACCATTCGCTTTGAGTGCTTCCCCCGATTCCCCACTCTGGATGACGATGGCCAACCCCTCCAGTTCCCTGGCTGGCCGGTCGACGTACCACTGGAAGGACCACCTTCACACCCGTGAGGAATACCCGATGAAAAAATGGCGTTGGAAACACTGGACTGTTTTGACGGCAGCGTTAACACCCACTGTCTTCGCCCTGGCTGCCGATCCAACTGACGATGCAGCCGGCCGAGCCAAGCCATGGCTCGTGTCAGAGGCGAATCTGCCCGCCGGCTTTCCTGCAGCAGGACCGGTGAATGAGGTGGTGCTCAAGACCTACCCGGCCCACCGGCTGGCGCGGGTGCAGTCTGACACAGGCTCCGACGGCATGTTCTGGAAACTGTTTAACCACATCAAACGCAACGACATCAAGATGACCGCACCTGTCGAGATGTCGTGGGGCGATGAGGCAACAGCGACCACCGGGAAACCGGCCGGTAAGCCAACGGCCATGGCCTTCCTCTACGGCGGCCCTGCCCTTGGCGCGGCTGGCACCGATCCAGAGGACGACAGCGTTGTTGTTGAGGATATCCCGGCGGTGAAGGTTGTCTCGATTGGCCTGCGGGGCAGCTACGACGAAAAAACCTTTCTGCGTGGCTACGAACAGCTCACGCGTTGGTTAGCCGAGCATCCTGAGTGGCACGTCGCTGGTGGCCCGCGAACACTGGGCTACAACAGCCCGATGGTGCCAGGCTTCATGAAGTTTTCTGAGGTGCAGATTCCGGTCATGCCCGCAGACAAGCCTCAGTAGCAGACACTGACAGGATGCCGTACCGATGCATTATTTCTCACAGCGCGGTCGTGGACTGCTGGCGTCTTTCGTCCTTTGTCTTGTGTCGGGAACGTTGCTCGCGCAGCAGCAGCCCTACGATATTTTTCCTGAGGCAAAGCCACCCTTCTATCGGATTCGCTATGAGGCTTCCACAAAACCGGGAGAACTCATTTTTCCAGCCAGTTACACCCTCTGGATTCCCCCTGGTGTCCAGAGGCTCCGAGGG
>RGBY01000435.1 GCA_009919445.1 Planctomycetia bacterium | reverse complement strand
TTCGGCCTCGGTGAGCGGCACGAAAATGACCGGGTCTTGCACCATGGTTGGATCGAGCAGTTGATAGCCAACCACGTGACTGCCTTCAATAATTGGGCGGCGGCCATAGCCGTACATCATGTTGTCGACCTTCTCAAGGAAGTCGCCAAGCGTGATGGCCTCTGGGTGAGGCTTGCGGATGTAGAAAAGCTCAATCACATCCTTCCAGAAGTGGGGCACAAATTTTCTGCCTACGTCGGCATGGCCGACGCAGTCACGATTGGTGCCGGCAATCAGTGTGGGGAGGCAGGTCAGTGTGAGTGACCGTTCACGGCAGCGTTTGGTGATGCCATGGCCGAGGTTGATCATAAAGTCAGCGCTGTAGCAGTCGTCACAGATAAGGGTGAGGTGGCTTAGGTCGATGCTGGTCGGGGCAGCAGTGGCGGACGCGGCCGCGGTGACGAGCGTCTCGGCAAGGCGATCGACAGGAATGTGATAACTCTGGATTTCGGTGGGCAGACCGTGGCCGAGCACAATCACAGTCGTCGGAGTTGCCCCTGGCTGCGCGGCGGTGCCCACGGCTGATAAGAAGGCGTTGCCAACATCTTGCAGTGACTGAGAGGAGTCGGTTTTCTTGAAGATTGTGGCACCGCATGTGTACGCAGTGGCCAATGCTGTGATTTCTTTAGGGTCGAGGCCGTGATCGGGGTCAAGCAGGCCAATCAGCGATCGGCCCGGGCCGATTACCTGCTCAGCGGCAACGGCAGACCGCTTTCGGTCAATGAACTGGGCAAGGCTCACAAGGCGTTCATGCCGGTCCTCGGCCGATAGGCTGGCGAGGCTGGCTTCATACTGCTGAGCGAGGTGGTAGAGCGAGGGTTCAATCTGCCGGTAGTGTTTTGGTGTGGTCGCGAGGGCCTTGGCGACAGCGGGCGACTCATCCTGCTGAAAGGCAGCGAAGTCATTGGCCGAGGCGGTCAGCCCACTGCCGAGGCATATCAGCAGGCTGCCAGCAGTCAGGGTGAAGCGGGAGGGGGCAGTGTTCGGGAACGGCTGGCTCATGGGGCAGGTCTTTCTGCGGGGCTCGAGCAGAGTGGCCAGGCGGAGGCTGGCAGGAGCGATTATACGGCCCCGTGGTTCGTCTTCTGACGACTTGACGAACAGGCAGCCGATGAGTACTGTACAGAAATACACTTATTTGTTTTTGTGCCGGTTTCCCTTTGCACGCAGGGGTTGTCGCTTCTTCCGCCATGACAGTTACCATGCCACGTGCCCGCTCCCCTGTTTCATCTTCGGCTCAGTTCGAAGCCCTTCAGCGGCTCTGTCGTTCGGGGGCAGGAAGCCCCGCCGCTGGCATGTCGCAGCCAATTGTGAGCAGTGGACTGCCAGCCCTTGATCGTCTTTTGCCACATGGCGGCCTGCGGCTGGGAAGCCTGCTTGAGTGGCTCGAGCCGGAAGCCACCGATGGGGTGGCCACGGCAGCTGGAGCAACCTCATACGCGTTGGCGGTTGGCGTTCGGCTTCAGGCTGCTGCCGGATTGCCAACAGGCCGTTCGCTTATGGTGATTGACCGGGAGGGCA
>RGBY01000434.1 GCA_009919445.1 Planctomycetia bacterium | reverse complement strand
CGTCGCCCTCGAGCGGATGCTTGAGGTCAGCGGTTGACCGCGCCGGCATTCGCGGCCATAGCTGTCGAGGGGATTTCCTGGGCGGTAAGCAGGCTGCGGATGCTTCCCTTTTTGTCATGCCTCTCTCGGTCAACCGATCTGCCGGCAGCGGTAAGATCGCCACCGATTTTGCTTGACAGACATGGGGGACACACTACCATCCGTAGGGGTTTGAGCTTATTCAGGGCCCAAGTCATGAACGCGAGTCAATCGCGAATGATACGGGAATGGGATTATGCGAGCCGCTCGACAAAACAGAACGACGCTCTCAGTTGATCGCTATCGCCGCGGGGCCGGAGAGCGTTGCAGTGGTGGATTTACACTCATCGAACTGCTGGTGGTTATCGCGATTATCGGTGTGCTTGTCGGACTATTGCTGCCTGCGGTTCAGCAGGCCCGCGAGGCGGCACGGCGGATCAGTTGTGCAAACAATCTCAAGCAGACAGGGCTTGGGACACAACTGTTCAACGATGTCTTTGGTTTTTTTCCTTCCGGTGGCATGGCCGATTACCCGCCCTACGGAACGCAGTCGACTGGTGGGGGTTGGGGAAGTGCGTGGACAGTGTTCATCCTTCCGTACATAGAGCAGGGCGTTTTGTTTGACCGGTTTCAGTTCACTGGTCAGTCAGGTTGGGGGACGAGTGCCGGCAACAACATCCGGCAGTCACGGGGTGCTTCTATTTCAAACTACCTCTGCCCCTCATCACCTGTTGGCCGTGATGCTCCATCTCCATACGGTGGCCAGCGGCCCAATCAGAACAATCATTATGTGGCTGTGACTGGAGCGGTGGGCGAGGCTCAAGGGGGCATCGCTGGCTTCTCCGAAAGCCGATACCATCGCGGGAACCCCGGTACAGCGGGCTGCTGCTCGGGAGGTGTGCTCAGTGGTGGTGGCGCGATCATTCCGGGAAGGCACGACAACGGACCGGCAAATCTCGGGGATGGGAGCAGCAAGACGCTTCTGATTAGTGAGCAGAACGACTACCTCATCACCCAAAACGGCACGCAGGTGACGTGGGGCACCGGGCTGCTGCACAGTTGGCAGATCGGCTGGCATTCTCCGAGCCCCTCTTGGAATGGTGGCCAGACCGATGCCCGGGCCTTCCAGATGACGTCAATCAGGTACCGCATCAATCAGAAGGATGGCTGGCCCGATTCACCGGGTGACTGTGGGCAGACTGGCGTCTGTCAGAACGTCGGCACCAACATCCCGCTCAACGCCGGCCATGCCGGCGGTGTCAGTGCCCTGATGGCAGACGGTAGCGTGCGGTTTTTGAATGAAGACATCGCCATGCTCACCCTTGCTGCACTGGCGACCCGGGATGACGGCCAGAACATTTCCTCCTTCTGAGAGAAAGGTGGCCATCGATGCGGGTCCTGAAAGCCTTCCGCGGTGGTCCCCAAGACCGAGGGCGACCGCTCCCGGTTACTATGCTCCTCCTGATTTTCGGGGCAGGTCTTTTCATCGGCTGTGGCCAGGGACGCAGCCAGGCGGTGCGAGTGCCGGTCCGGGGTGAGGTG
>RGBY01000433.1 GCA_009919445.1 Planctomycetia bacterium | reverse complement strand
CCGTGCTTCGCCGCCACGATGATCGCCTTGGCCAGTTTGCTCCAGAGTTTGCCTCGCTTGGCATCAACAAGAGACTTTTTGCGGGCGATATTCGCCCAATGGGAATGTCCTGCCATCTGCGTTCTCTCCTGCCCGAGGCTGGGGCTGTCTGTCTTTGCGGACTACCGAGGCTTCCTCGGCTTGGCCGTTGCCACTTTGCCACCGGCCTTCTTCGCCTTGGTCGCAGCAGGCTTCTTCTTGGCAGCAGTCGCCTTCTTGGCTTTCTTCGGCTCAGCTTTCTTCACGGCAGCCTTCTTTGCAGGTGCCTTCTTTGCAGGTGCCTTCTTTGCAGGTGCCTTCTTTGCTTCAGACTTACTCGCAGGGGCCTTCTTTTTCGTCGGAGCCTTCTTTGCAGCAGGCTTAGCCGCTTCTTCTGCGGCAGGTGGAGCCGTCTCGGGCTTGATCGTGAGCGGCCTCGCCATGTTGGGCTTCACCACAAACGGCTTCGGCCCCGACTTGCCCGACTTTCCGTCCGCAGTCCGCTTGGGCCCAGCGCCGGGCGGAGGCATAGGCGTCTTTCCAACTGGCCTCGCGGCCGCCTGCGGACCTGCTGGGCGATGGTCTTCCGATGGCCCTGCTTCGATACCCGGAGCATCAGCGGCCGGCTTCGGCGGCACGAGCGTCGCCCCACGCTTTGGAAACAGGTCCTTGGCATCCGGGTTGATGCTCAGGATCAGTTTGCGGATCGCAGGCGAATGGATGCTGGCAAGAAGATCAGCCCCAAACTGGTGCAACAACGACGAGAACTCCTTGCCGTCCTTCTTGGGAATGGCACGATCAAGCCAGGCAACTGTCCGAGAGTCATACTCTTCCTGCGTGATCAAGCCTGACAGCCAGAGCACTGCGAGGGCTCCGTCGTCAAGCGGGATCGTATGGCCGCCAAGCCCTGTTGAGACAAGAAACGAGGTCACAAAGCCCGGCACACCCTGCAGGGCCTGCAACGTCTTAATACCGTTGGCGATCGATCCCTTCTTGGCATGGTCGAGCGAAAAGCTGTAGGTGGATTCAAATACCGTCTGCAGCACACGTCGCAGCGAGAGCGCGGCATGCGATGGGTTTGGCAGTTGTTGGAGCGCTTCCGCAAGTTCAGCAACCGTCGTGACCCGCACCTCATTGAGGTCAAAGTAGTTCTCACCGAGTTGGGCAAAAGCCTTTTCTGCCGCCTCATAGCCTGCGTTCTCAAGGCAGCATGCAAACAGGGCCTGTTCAAGCACCGGGCGACCGGTGTCGGGCGCAACAGCCTTGTAGTTCTGCTTGAGCACCTTCTGCAGTTTGGTGAGTTGCTTGGTACGTGTCTGTGTTGACATGCCTGTTCCTGTGATTCCAGCGAATCCGAATCCTGTCTCGTTCCAGTTGCGGCTGACGTCACGCCATAATGCCACCAGACGTGATGTCGCCCGAGCGGTGTCTGCAACGCTCAGCTGAACTCATCAGCCTCCGCCCCGTCACCAGTTTCTTTTCCGTGAGCGTCATCCGGCTCATCCGCACCGTCTTGAGTCTCCGCATCAGCAGCATGGGGCC
>RGBY01000432.1 GCA_009919445.1 Planctomycetia bacterium | reverse complement strand
GGCTATCGTGCCGACTCACCGCAGTATTTTCTTGATATTGACCGTGACAAGATTCGCGGCCCTTTCAAGCCAATCTCCACAGCCACCCCAGGTCTCCAGGTGTGTGAGTTGATGCCCCACACGGCCAAGCTCACCGACCGCATCGCCGTGCTCAGGGCCATGGCGACGGATGACAATGCCCACTCCTCCAGCGGCTACTGGGTTCTAACGGGAACGCCGCATGCGCCCAAAAACAAAGAGAACGCTCTTCCTGGATCGCCAAACGATCGCCCATCCATGGCGGCCGTGGTGCGGCATGGACGGCTGGCGATCATCGCCTACCTGTTTCTGGTATTTGTCACCTGGCGGCTCTTCGCTGTCTATCCGCAGGGCTTCGTGCCCCTGCAGGATCAGGGGTATCTGGTTGCTGCAGTGGAGCTGCCTGATGGGGCATCAGTGCAACGCACCAGCGAGGTGCTCGAGCGGGTCGACGCCCTGGCCCACGAGGTGCCCGGAATTGCCGATGTGTTCACCGTGGCCGGCATGTCACTTGTCTACAACGCCAATGCCCCTCACTGGGGCTCGCTGTTTTTGATGCTTGATGAGTATGAAAACCGCCGCACCCCTGAGACCTCAAGCTTTGGCATCATTCGAGCGCTGCAAGCTCGCTGCCGCGAAGAAATCCTCGACGCGGAAGTGGGTATCTATCCGCCACCACCGGTCAAGGGCATGGGCATGGCCGGTGGGTTCAAGTTTTATCTGCAGGATCGGGGTAGCCTCGGCCCCCAGGTGATCCAGGAGACAAGCCAGAAACTTGTGGCTGACATGGAGGGGTGGAAGCTGCCGTTTGTCGCCGGTGGCTATCGTGCCGACTCACCGCAGTATTTTCTTGATATTGACCGTGACAAGATTCGCGGGCTGGGTATTCCGCTCTCAGCAGTTTTTACTGCCCTGCAGCTCGATGTCGGCTCGTTGACCGTGAATACGTTCAGCCGGTTCGGTCGCACCTGGCAGGTCAAGGTGATGGCTGACCAGGGCTTCCGCCGCAATCTTGAAGATCTCCGCGAGTTAAAGGTGGTCGCCCGTGATGGTGGCCTCGTGCCACTAGCCTCGGTCTTGAATGTTCGCCAGTCGATGGGCCCGTCGATCATGATGCGGTACAACCTTTACCCGGCAGCACCGATCGTGGGCATTCCCAATCCCTTTGAAGGTGGGTCGGTGCTCATTGATCGTGTCGCTGCTGTAACCCAGCAGCAGCTACCTGAAAACTTCTCCTACGAATGGACCGAGGTGTTTCTGTTGCAGATTGCGGCGGGCAACACGGCGGGGTTGCTGCTGGGGCTCGGGGTGATTCTCGTGTTCCTGGTGCTGGCGGCACTTTACGAAAGCTGGACACAGCCGTTGGCCGTGATCCTTGTCGTGCCGCTCTGTCTGTTGGCAGCGGTGATCGGTTTATTGGTGGCGTTTTTGCCGATCGACATCCTGGCTCAGGTGGGGCTTGTTGTGCTGGTGGGGCTCGCCTGCAAGAACGCGATTCTGATTGTGGAGTTTGCCCGGCAGCTTCACGAAGAGGGGCACGAC
>RGBY01000431.1 GCA_009919445.1 Planctomycetia bacterium | reverse complement strand
GCGGATCGAGACGCCAAGCAATGGTGACTGTTCAGCGAGCAGAAGGCTGGCGAACTGGCACATAAAAGTTCTCCAAGCAGCGAAAGGATATGCCATGGCACGTACTCTCAAAATAGCCTGCCCGATTCGTCTTCAGCAAGGCATGCCGCTTGGCGACAGACTGCCTGCCATTTCCGGCATTGAGCCGTGACCAAAATCGTTTCGGAGTCTCTCGTCAGACCCTGCTTTATGGGGTGTCGCTCGCGACCTGGTGCCAACTCACTTGTTAGCCATTCAGGGCCGCTGTCGACTCTGATTGGTGATATCACAGGTCAGACATTTTCCAGGTGGTGCGTCTGCCGAAAGGTCACCACATCGCGGGGAAACGCTTATTGTTCGATGAATCGCGACAGGTAATAGGTGGGCGTGGTGGGGAATCCACAGGCGGAGGTCGTTTGCCCCGCCGCATTTCATGGTCGTGATGCTTGCGAAACCGTCCTTTGCCGTCCTATCTTTCATTGCATGTTCTCTCTTCATTGGAATCCCTGTTCGGTGGGCCGCCCGTATTTCCTTGGCCTCTCCGTGATCGTTTGGTTGGCCTCGACCACCGGTGAAGTCGTCGGCAATGACCTGTTGCCGGCCGCTGTGCGGCAGCACTGCATTGAATGCCATGCCGGAGGCGAAGAGAGCCCGTCAGATGTGACGCTCGCCGGCCTAACAACTGACTCACTCACGAAGTCCCCAGAGTTGATCAATCGACTGATCGGTGTGCTGGACCGGCGAGAGATGCCGCCGGCCGACGCCGAGGAATTGCCGCCGGATCTCCGCGATCACCTTCTCACAGCACTACACGCGATTGAACGTAAAGCGTTGGCATCTGCTGAGCCTGTTGTACCTCCCATTCGGCGGATGACCCGCTTTCAATACAACAACGCCGTCATCGACTTGTTTGGTCTACGGTGCCAGGTCTTCACACTTCCCGAGCGGTTGATGCGAGATCACAAGGGCTACTTTCGTCCGGAGACGGGCGTCATGGCTGATGTCGTGCATGTTGGCAACCGGCCGCTCGGCAAGTCGCAGTTGATCGAGCCGAGGCTTGCAGGTGTGGCCGCGTTTCCACAGGATCTGCGGGCTGAGCATGGCTATGACAACCAGGCAGACCATCTCTCGCTGTCGCCACTCTTGATGGAGGCTTTTCTGAGCCTCGGTCAGTCGATTACCGGAAGCCCCGACTTCACCCGGAAGAACGTGGGTGTCTGGGATGGCTTCTTTGAACCGCCCGGCGACGATTCTGACCATGCGGCGATTGTTCGCAAGCGGCTCAGACCGTTCCTCACAAAGGCGTTTCGGCAAAAAATCGATGCAGAAACACTCGACCGCTATACCCTGCATGCTGTCGGCAAACTTGCGCAGGGCAGCGACTTCACCGTTGTGATGAAATCGATTGCGGCAGCCGTGGTTGCTTCGCCGCGGTTTCTGTATCTGCACGAGAACGCAGCCAGCAGCGACCTGGCCCTGGCTTCACGCCTCTCGTTCTTCCTCTGGGGCAGCCTTCCAGACGAACGACTCTTGCAACTCGCCACAGA
>RGBY01000044.1 GCA_009919445.1 Planctomycetia bacterium | reverse complement strand
AGTTCAAGGGTTTCCTTGAACTGATAGCCCGTTTCGAGATTGAAGACGTATGTCTCCGGAGCGATGGAGGCGAGCCAGTGGAGAATCAGGCAGCCCTCGGGGCCAAAGGCAGTGGCCATCGTCAGTTTCGAGCCATAGCGTTCCACCGCCCAGCGGATGATTTCATCCGGCTCGGCTGATTCCAGACGCTGGCTTGCCTCGGCCAATTCCGCCAGGAGTTCCGGCGTGGCATCTTCCGAGGGGGGTGGTTGATCAGCGACTGGCATTGCGGGGCAAGGTTGGTCGAAACTGTGGAGGGGTTCAGCCGAATTGAACCCGGAGGCCTGTTGACGCCCCTAACCTCATGAGGAAGGGCAAACGGGGGCAGGGGTATCGTGCCATGCAGGCGGGGCAGCGTAAACCGGAGTTCCACAGGTTCGGAAAACCCGAGCCGTTTCTCCCCCGAACCCCAAAGGGCCGCTGGGGCGGGGACGGCCAGGCCGTTGAAAGAATTCAGCCGTTTTTCCGGTGGCAGGGGCCTGTCGGTCGCGGTGGTGGCTGGTACAACAACGGTTTCTGGTTGAGCATTTGAAACGTTGCACGGTGAGGGGATGTCATGTCGCGGACGGTTGCATTAGCAGTTGACCTTGGTGCGTCTGGAGGGCGGGTTGTCTCCGGAGCCTTTGATGGCCGGATCCTCGAGCTGGCTGAGTTGCATCGGTTCGAAAACGGCCCGGTCGCGTTTGGGGGAAAACTGGTCTGGGACTTTGTTGGTCTCTGGAAGGGCATCCTCTCTGGCCTTCGGGCTGCAGCTATTCGTCATGGTGATGCCGTCAGCAGTGTTGGCGTCGATACCTGGGGTGTTGATTTTTCCTTCCTGACAGCTGACGACGCCCTCCTCGCAGAACCTGTCTGTTACCGTGACGCCCGCACGCGGGGGCTGCTCGAAGAGGCCTTTTCAATTGTGCCGCGGGAGGAAATCTTTGCGGCTACTGGGCTGCAGTTCATGGAACTCAACACGCTCTTCCAGTTGTTAGCCCTGAAGAAAGAGAACCCGAGCCTGCTTGAAGCGGCTGACAGGTTTCTGATGATGCCTGACCTGGTCCACTGGCTCCTTTCGGGTGAGCGATCAAACGAACGGACCGATGCGACGACCACGCAGTGCTTCGATCCTCAGCAGGGACGCTGGGCAACCGATCTGTTAGAGCGGTTCGGACTGCCGACCCGGCTGTTTGCAGCGGTCGCTGAACCTGGCAGCGACCTCGGGCTGATCCGCCCCGAGGTAAGGCGGGAAACAGGCCTTGGGGATGTGCGGGTGATTCTCCCCGGTACCCACGATACCGCCAGTGCCGTGGCTGCTGTTCCGGCACTCGAGCCACCATCGTCGCGACCAGACTGGTGTTATGTCAGTCTGGGGACCTGGGCGTTGGTCGGCGCCGAACTCGATCGACCACTCGTGACGCCTGAATGCCTTGCCCGCAATTTCACCAACGAGGGTGGTGTCGGTGGCACCACCAGACTCCTCAAGAATCTCTGTGGTCTCTGGCTTGTGCAGCAGTGCCGAGCCAGTTGGCAGCGGGCTGGTCAAGAATGGACGTGGGATCAACTAACGGCCCTTGCAGCAGAGGCGCCAGCCCTGCAAACCCTGATTGATCCCAACCATCCCTCGTTGGTCGCTCCAACTGACATGCCCGCAGCCATTCGTGAACTGGCCGCAGCCAGTGGCCAGCCGGTGCCTGAATCGACCGGGGCGGTGGTCCGAACGGCACTCGAAAGTGTTGCAGCCAATGTGCGAAAAACGCTTGGCGAACTCGACGAACTGGTGGGCAGGCGGATTGGCCGTATCCATGTTGTTGGTGGAGGGGTTCAGAACAAACTGCTCTGTCAGATGATTGCTGACGCAGCCAACCGGCCCGTCGTGGCTGGGCCAGTGGAGGCCACGGCCATTGGGAATCTCCTCGTCCAATTGATGGCCCGTGATGGCCGGGTCGATCTGCGGAGCGTTCGCGAGGTTGTCCGTGACAGTTTTGATCCGGTCACCTATGAGCCGCAGGCCGCCGCGACCTGGGATGACCGCCTACACGATTGATTGGTAATTGCCCTGCCCGCACCACAAGAGTGGCGGCCTGCTATCGGAGCAGTCTCAGGAGGGCTGCCAGCAGCCCCGCGAAGACCAGCAGGCTAGCGGCTGTCACGGCCAGGAAGAGCCACTGACGGGCCGCCTTCTCCATGCGGGCGTCTCGTTCTTCGGCACTCGCTTTGATGTCGGCTACGAACCGAGAGTTGCAGCGTGGGCAGACGAGTTCTTCTCCGAGCAGGTTCCGGGGGACCGACACCTCGTGTCCGCTTGGACAATCGATCTGATACTGATCGACTGGCTTGGTCATGCCGCCTGGTAGCTCGCTGCAGGCCGCTTGTGAACCTTGCCGTGCTCGACGTGCAGGATCGAGTCGGCCAGGGCCAGCGTGCTGGGCCGGTGGGTGATCATGATGACCGTCCGATTTTCAACGTAGCGAGCCAGGGCCTCATGGATCAGCTCTTCACTGGCTGCATCAATCTGACTTGTGGCCTCATCGAGAACAAGAATTTCTGCATTGCGGAGGAAGGCTCGTGCCAAGGCGATTCGTTGACGCTGGCCGCCTGACAGGCGGAAGCCATTCGGGCCAACCTTGGTCCGATAGCCGTCGGGGAAGTCAGCAATGAAATCATGGGCCCGGGCCTTGCGGGCCGCTTCCTCAATTTCCTCTTCGGTCGCGTCCCAGCGGCCGTAGCGAATGTTGTAGAGAATGGTTTCGTTGAACAGTTCGGTCTGTTGGGTGACGATCGCAATACGGCGACGGAGATCTTCGACAGCAAGGTCAGTCAGGGGCACACCGTCGAGCAGGACCTTGCCTGCGGTGGGGTCATAGAAGCGGCAAATGAGGTTGATCAGCGTGCTCTTGCCGCCGCCATTGGGGCCGACGATTGCCACTCGTTCGCCAAAGTCGATCGAAACGTTGACCTCGTTCAACACGGTGTCAATGCCGTCATAGGAAAAGGAGACATCTTGAAGCCGGATCTCTTTGTGTGGCGAGGGGAGCCGGCGGGGTTCCACTTTCTCGCGCAATCGTGAGGGAGTATCGAGCAGGGGATAGAGCGACTGGGCACCTACGATGCCGACGTTGATGCCCGTGATGACCCCCGACAGTTTTCGGACGGGATCAGAAGCCCCAATTAACATGCCGAAAAAGACCATGATTCCCGGCACGGTCATCGGTCGCTCGGTCATGGTCACGCCGAAGATCTGGGTTTCTTGATTGATTACCAGCCAGGCACCGACGGCAATAGAGGTCGCGACCATTCCGATCCCCAGCACCTCGGTAATCGGGTTGGCGAGTGCCCGGTAGAAGTTGTGTCGCAGGCCAATTCGCATCATGTGGTCGGTGCTTTGCCGAAAACGCTCGCGTTCAAACGGCTCCATCGTATAGGCCTGGACCGTCAGCACGTTGTTAAGCGCTTCCAGCATGACATGGTGAAAGCCAAGCGCCTGGGACAGAATGTTTTTGGAAACAGACCGCATCTTGCGGTTCAGCCAGACCATCAGGAAGCCAACCACTGGTGCCATGGTCAGGCAGGCCAACGTCAATTGCCAGGAAATACAGAAGGCGCCGGTGAGGCAGGCAATGATTTTGAGTGGTTCAGTGACAGCTCCGCCGTAGACCGTGGTGATCCCGTTGGAAAGCATTTCGGCAGTGTGGGTGACTTGTGCCATGAAGCCGGCTGATCCCTGCTTCATGAATTGGGCGCGATCGAGTTCCAACGCCTTGTTGAAGATTTTGGTTCGGAGGTCACGAGAGATCCCCATTGCCACGTAGCTGACGAGCATGGTGCTTGTGAGCAGAAAGCAGTGCTTGGCAAAGGTGCTTACGACAATGAGGACCACCACTAGCAGCACCGTCTGGAAGGGGTCACGGGGCAGGTATTTTTCCAGCCAGGGTTGCAGCCACTCTGCCGAGGAAAGCACGGCTGCGTCACCCTTGTCCTGCAGGGTGAGCGTGTCGATGCGATTTCTGGCAGCAGAGCAGAGGAAAGCGCCAAGGAGGAGTGGCCAACTCTTGGACGCATCGCTGAGAGCGCGGAGAAAATATTTCATTGATGGTATTCAGCCCTGCCGCACGGACAGGTCAAGCGTGATATGCGGGCAAACAACGATCGCTTGTTCCATCGGACAATCCTTTGGCACAGCATTCCGCTGGCAGGATGCCTGCCTGATTGCGAAAAAACAGGAATCTAGGCAGCCTGCGCAGGCAATGGCCGTCAGTCGGATTTCACCGGAAGCGGCGGAGAGAGTAGCCCCGGCAGCGGCGGCAGAACAAGGCGGAAACACCCGCGGTTTTTAGGCCTCTGCGAGCCCCAGCCGCTGGCGGGCAGCCCGCAGCGTATTCTCCAGAAGCATCACCACCGTCAGCGGGCCGACGCCGCCAGGGACCGGTGAGAGGGCCCCGGCTACCGCCGCCACCGGGTCATGGTCGACATCACCAACCAGCCGGCTTCGGCCCTCTTCTTCGATCCGGTTGATGCCGACATCAATCACGGTGGCACCAGTTTTGATCATGTCTGCTGTGATCAGCCGGGGACTGCCGACTGCGGCGATCAGAATGTCGGCCTGCCGGGTGAGGGCCGCGAGATCGGCGGTGCGGCTGTGGCAAAGGCTGACGGTAGCATCCCCACCGGGGCCCCGGCCAGCCAAGAGCAGGGCCAGGGGCTTGCCGACAATATCGCTGCGACCAACGATCACGGCATGCCGTCCGCGGGTCTCGATCCCGGCATCGACCAGCATCCGCTGGACACCGGCGGCCGTGCAGGGAATGAACCGCGGCCGCCCCTGCGACAAGAGGCCGGCATTCTCGGGGTGAAATCCATCGACGTCCTGATCTGGTGGCACGGCATCGAGAACGGCTACAGCGTCGACATGGGCAGGCAGGGGCAATTGCACCAGGATGCCATCGGCGGGGCCCCGTTCGTCCCGGCCAATGGCTGAGACAAGTGCGACTAACTCAGCGGTGCTTGCGGATTCCGGGACGTGGACAACCTCGGCATCAATACCGACACGCCCTGCAGCAGCGGCCTTGCTTTTGACGTAAGAGCCGCTGGCTGCAACGTTGCCCACCAGCACCACCACCAGCCGCGGGGGTCGGCCAGCTGCGGTGGTGAAGGCTCGTACCCGTTCCGTGAGGTCGGCCTCAGTGCGGGCAGCCAGTTCACGGCCGTCAAGTCGTCGTGCAGTATGAAGTGCCGGGCGGTATCGAGGTTTTTCAGGGACTCTTTGGTGATCGGGTTGGGGATTTTTCCGAAAGCCATTAACGCCTGTGTGAATAGCGTCTGAGTAAGAAACTCAAAGGTGGCGGGAGGGGCTTTCATTGGTGGTGTGTCGGCAGATTCGGACATCGAAGCACTTTCGTCGGAAGGAGCGAACGGGGAACAGAACGAGCAAGCTCACGGGTCAGGAGGGATTGGCTGGCTTGCTTGATGTGTGGTGGGTGATGGCGGCAGCAACGAGGCCGGCGAACAAAGGATGTGCTGCTGTTGGTTTACTCTTGAACTCAGGGTGGAACTGGACGGCAACGAACCAGGGGTGGTCGGGCACCTCGACAATTTCAACGAGACTTTCGTCGGGGCTCGTGCCGGCAATCAGCAGCCCTGCCTGCTCAAGCGGCTGTCGGTAGCCACTGTTGAATTCGTAACGATGCCGGTGCCGTTCGTTGATTTCCAGGCAGCCATAGGCCGCCGCCGCCCGGCTGCCGGGCGTCAGTTTGGCCGGCTGGCTGCCCAACCGCATGGTGCCTCCCTTGTCGGTTACCCCCTCTTGTTCCTCCATGAGGCAGATGACTGGGGCCGAAGTGTCACGAAAGAACTCGGTGGAGTGGGCGTCACTCATGCCGGCGGCATGCCGGGCAAAGTCGATCACGGCACACTGCATGCCAAGACAGATGCCGAGGAAGGGCAGGTTGCGTTCCCGGGCATAGCGAATGGCCTGCACCTTGCCCTCAATGCCACGCTCCCCAAAGCCACCAGGCACAATCAGGGCATCAAATCCGGCCAGTAACCGCTCAGCACCTTCCTCTTCAATGGCCTCACTTTTGATCGGCTGCACCCGCACCTGCGTCTGATTGGCGATGCCGCCATGATCGAGTGCTTCATAGATGCTTTTGTAGGCATCACGGTGCTCGGCATATTTCCCGACCAGCGCGATCGAGACCTCGTGCTCGGGGTTCCGCAAGCGGTGCAGAATCTCATGCCAGCCGTCGAGGTTGGCGGGTGAAGCGGGCAGGCCCAGCCGCTTGAGAATGAGGTCATCGATCTTGTTGGCCTGCAGGGACAGGGGCACCTCGTAAATCGAGAAGTCCTTATCCCGCTCTTCGATGACCGAGTTCAAGGGCACGTTGCAAAACAGCGCAATTTTCTCTCGGTCGGACGTGTCGAGTGACCGTTCCGTTCGGCAGACCAGGACGTCGGGCTGAATGCCAATCTGACGGAGAATGCCGACGGAGTGTTGGGTCGGCTTGGTCTTCAGTTCTCCGGCAGCCTTCAGGTAGGGGACGAGGGTGAGGTGGATGAAGATGCAGTTCTCCCTGCCCACCTCGAGTGGAATCTGTCGAATCGCCTCGAGGAACGGCAGGCTTTCAATGTCACCAACCGTGCCCCCAATTTCGGTCATCACGACATCGGTGTCGGCATCATCGAGCTGGGTGACCATCTCCTTGATTTCATTGGTGATGTGGGGAATGACCTGAACCGTTTTGCCCAGAAATTCGCCGCGTCGTTCCTTGTTGATGACCGCCTGATAGATCTGGCCCGTGGTGTAGTTGCTCTGCCGGGTCAGGTGGGTGGTGGTGAAGCGTTCGTAATGGCCCAGATCGAGATCGGTTTCACTGCCGTCGTCGAGGACATAAACCTCCCCGTGCTGGTAGGGGCTCATCGTGCCGGGGTCGACATTAATGTAGGGGTCGAGTTTCTGCATTTTCACCCGCAGCCCCCGGGCCTCGAGCAGCATGGCGATTGAGGCGCTGGTGAGGCCTTTACCGAGCGAACTGACGACGCCGCCAGTCACGAAAATATGCTTGGTCACGCGGGTCGATTCCTGAGAAAGGGGGAGGATGGATGCGGCAGTCAAAACCCTGCTGGCCCGATTGAACCAAGTCGGTCCCCGCTCGGTCAAATGGCACGGGGGCTTTAGCGGTTGCAGGCGTGGTGTAGAGTAGGAGAGATGAATACCGACGCCGACTCTCCTGCAACCCGCCCCGCCACTGCTGACGTCCGAATCGAGCGTCTGGAGCCACTGGTGCCTCCAGCGCGGCTGGTTTCGACGCTCCCACTTAGTGATGCCGCGGCAGCGACGGTTGTTTCAGGGCGTCAGCAGGTCGAAAAGGTACTGGCCGGCGAAGACAGCCGGATGGTGGTTGTGGTGGGGCCCTGTTCCATTCACGATCTCGATGCGGCTCGCGAGTATGCCCGTCGGCTGGCTGGCCTCGCCCACGAACTGCAGGATCGGCTGCTGGTGGTCATGCGGGTTTATTTCGAGAAGCCCCGCACCACCGTGGGCTGGAAGGGGCTGATCAACGACCCCCACCTCGACGATTCCTTTGATGTGGCAACTGGTCTGCGTCTGGCCCGGGGGCTGCTTCTTGAGATTGCCGAGATGGGGCTGCCGACGGCGACAGAGTTTCTTGAGCCGATCACGCCGCAGTTTATTGCCGACACCATTTCGCTGGGGGCAATCGGAGCGCGGACCACAGAGTCGCCGACTCATCGGCAGATGGCCAGTGGTCTTTCCATGCCAGTCGGATTCAAAAATTCAACCGATGGTTCCCTGCAGGCGGCTGTCGATGCCATGCAGGCAGCCCGAACCCCTCATTCGTTTCTTGGCATTGATAACCATGGGGGCATCTGTGTGGTCTCAACGGCCGGCAACCCCTGGGGCGTCTTGATGCTGCGCGGGGGGCGAGATGGAGCAAACTATTCACCGGAGATGCTCGAGGATGCCCGCAGCCGCCTCGACAAGATGATTCGATTGTGGGCATGATGCTGGAAAGTAACCTCCATGCCGGCAAACAGGCTCCCCATCAGGATCGTGGCAAGCTTGCCTACGGTGTCTCGATTACCGATGCCTGCATCGATTGGGATGAAACCGAGGCGTTGCTGCGTGAGGCGCACCACCAGCTTGGCGGCTGCTAGTCCTGTTTTTCCACTGGCACGACCAACACGCTGGCATGCGCGTGAGCCAGAACGGCTTCTGAGGTGCTGCCCAGCAGCCAGCGAGTGAAGGTGTCGGTCGGTGTGCGACCGATGACGATGAGATCAGTCTCATCCTTGCGAGCATGTTCAAGAATGCGGTCGCCAGGGTTGCCTTCAATGACGATTGGTGGTTGCTGTTGAAACCGCTGAGGCAGGCCAGCCTGAAAGGCTAGCAGTTGGCTTTCCAGGTCGTGGACTTCGTCATCGTGTTCCTGCTGCCAGGCCTCGGCGATGGCTGCCGTGTCGGGGTCACGGGCTCGCTTTTCGAGCCAGGCAGGCAGCGGACCGGCGAGCATCGACTCAGCGACACCAATCACGCTCCCCTGGGACTCGGCGGGCCAGTGGAGTTGAGTCAGCGTCGTGGTGACCGCGGCGGCGCTATCGGGGTGGTGGCAGGCGAGTGCCCGCAGGCCACGATTTTCTGGCGGGGCATTCCGAACAATCAGCACGGGCAGATGCGCACCATGCAGGACAGCCCGCGACACGCTGCCCAACAGCAGCCGTTCGACGGAACCATGGCCACGGGCACCGACAACCACCAGGTCGGCATGCCAGCCGGAGGCCGACTCAAGAATGCCGGCCGCTGCCGGTTCAGAACTGGTGATCATTTCCGGAGGCTTGGTGAACTCTGTCGGCAGCAGCACCCGGGCCTCGGCGAAGAGGGCCGCAGCCGCCCCGCGGGCAATGGTGGCTGGCTGGTTGCTCAACCGGCGTTCGAGTTCCGAGGGCGAGAAGTAGATCGCCACCTCGTCCTGGCTGGGGTCAATGAGTTGCCCAACCATCCGCACCGCGTCGAGTGACAACGGGGACCCATCAACACCGATCAGAACCTTCATAACGTCTCCGCATACTCAGTCTGGCGAGGCTTTCATCCCGCCGGCGTAGTCGGGCACCAAACGCCCGGCTGCCAAGAACCACCTGTATCCAAGAACCACCTGTATTATGCCACGTTGTCGGTCTGCAGGCAGCCACCCTTAGGCCAGCCAGTGTTTACTCGGCTCTCCCGGCAGTTCCCGGGCCAGGCGGGGGACGGCATAGCCGGGGAGTCGTTGCCGGAGGGCGGTGATCAGTTCCTGTCCTCGCCGGTCAGACACGGCAAAGGCAGACGTTCCCGTCACCGCATCGAGCAGGTGCAGATAGTACGGGGAAACGCCCAGGTCGAGCAGCCGTTCGGAGAGATCGGCAAGCGTGTCGGCCGAATCATTGATGCCGCGAAGCAAGACAGCTTGGTTCAATCGCAGGGGAATGGCAGCAGCTGCCTGCCGCAGCGCGTGAGCGACTGTTTCGTCAAGTTCGGCGGGATGATTGGCGTGGATCACCAGACTGACGGTCAGCCGCGACCCCGAAAGCCTGTCCAGAAGCCGGCTGGTGAGGCGACTGGGAAGGACCACAGGGAGACGGGAGTGGATTCGCAGTCGCCGGAGATGGGGGATGGCCTCCAGATGGTCGAGCAGGTGCTCAAGCTGCGGATCATCAATCAACAGCGGATCGCCACCCGAGAGAATGACCTCGCGGAGCGTCGGGTCAGCCTGCACGGCGGCCAGTGCAGCAGGCGTACTTGCTGGCGTGGCTCCACTTTCGGCATACGGAAATTCTCGCCGAAAGCAGTAGCGGCAGTTGATCGCACAGCCACCAGTCAGCAGCAGCAGGCAGCGGCCGGCGTATTTCTGCAGCATGCCACCCGCCCGACGGGCATGGTGTTCGGCAAGTGGATCGGCAGAAAAGCCAGGAACCTCATGCAGTTCGTCTGGCTGGGGAAGAACCTGCAGTAACAGCGGGTCGGTGGGGTTGCCCGGTTGCATGCGGGCCACGAAGCCGCGGGGCACCAGGAATGGAAATACCCCACTGGCCCCCACTGCGGCCCGTCCCAGAGCCGGGTCGAGGCCAAGTATCTGGCAGAGTTCGTCGGGGTCACGAATGGCCTCGGCCAGTTCCCGCTTCCAGCGTGGACGGGTCTCAGGCTTACCAGTTTGTCGCGAGAGATGAGGTGTTTGCATCGCTGAGATCATAGCCAGCAGCGCTCGGCAACGGCATCTGGCCGCAATTTTGTCAGGGCGATCTGCAGGCGGCAGAACGGTCTAGCGTTGACAGGCTGCGGGGGTGTCGCGAGGCTTGTTCCGTCCCAGTGCTGGGTGAGGGCATGCCGCGAGGCTGCCGCCGCTGTCTTTCGAGGAAAGTACGAATTCGATGCCTGCTTACAACACGAGTGAGTTCCGGAAGGGCCTGAAGGTTCAGATTGATGGTGATCCGTACATCATGATTGAGTGCAATTTCGTGAAGCCCGGCAAGGGGCAGGCCCTCTACAAGTGCAAGCTCCGGAATCTGCTCAGAAATACCGTTCTCGATCGAACCTACAAAAGTGGCGATTCCCTTGATGCCGCTGACATCAGCACCATCGATGCGCAGTATCTCTACAAGCAAAATGATCAGTACGTCTTCATGGACAATGACAACTACGAGCAGTACGAGTTGTCAGCAGAGCAGGTCGATGATGCCTGGAAGTGGCTCAAGGAAGGCACGATTTGTTCGATGCTGCTTTACAACGGCAATCCGATTTCGATGGAGCCGCCACAGCACATGGTGCTGCAGGTGGAGTATGCCGAGCCAGCCGTCCGCGGAAATACGGCAACGAATCTGACCAAGCCGGTCAAACTCGAAACCGGGGCTGAGATCATGGTGCCAGCCTTCATTGAACAGGGCGAACTGGTGAAGGTCGACACTCGTAATGCCGAGTATCTGGAACGGGTCAAGGAGTAGCAGGCTGTCTGTCTAGCTGTCGGCAGCCTGCTGCTGACAGTGGTGAAACAGTTCGTACCATTCGACAGCGGCAGCCTCTTGGGCAAATGCCTGCAGGCTGCTATCCCCTGAGCATCGGGCTGTTTCGCAGAAGTCGATAAAGCGAAACGGGTCCCAGCGGTCGACTGTTGCCAGCCAACTGGCAGCGGCCGGCAGGGAACGTCCTGCGGCCAGTTGCTGCATCGCGTCAGCTAGTGAACCGAACAGCGGATGGCGGCCAACCCGGCGAAACCAATAGGCCGCATTGCCGGGGTCGGGCTCTCGGCGATGCATGATGCCGTGCCACCAGCTGCCTTCGGCGGTGTCGATTTCCTGACTGATCTCATGGGAGCGGTCAAGAAAACCGTTCCAGAGCCACAGGCCCGCGGCGCAGCAGGCAGCGGCCGGTGAGTCAGGACTGCCGGATCCGCACCAGACCGCCGGGTCGGCGGACTCAAGACCTGTGGCAAACGCCGCCTCTGGCTCGCCGGGTCCGAGGGGTGGCAGCTCGCTGGAAAGAAGCTTTGCCAGTCCGGCGGGAAGGCGGTCGGCAGGGGCGAATTTAAGGGAATTCATAGCGATTTCCTCGGTACGGTGGAGAACGTTCTTGACGGAATCAGCGGAGCCGATAGGCTGCATTGGTTTCTCAAATAGTGCAAGGCGGCACTATTTGGAATTCAGATAGTGCGAGGTCTTCGGTTTTCGCGAGGCCCATGCATGAGTTCTGGGTCTGATCTTGGTCTGAGCGGCTTGCCGAGGCTCGCCTCGTCAGTCGCGTTGTTCTTGCCAGAGGAGGAAAAGGCGGAACAGCCACAGGAAAGCCTGCCCGGCCGTCCCGGTCGGCAGCGGCTGGAAAAAAATGAACCTGAAGTCACTGAAAATATTCTGCGATATCGTTTCCCGGCGGAGTTTTTCCCGCGCGGCTGAGGAAAACGGTATTTCTCAATCAGGGGCAAGCCAGGTGGTAAGCCAACTGGAAAGCCGGCTGGGCGTGCAGTTGATTGAGCGGTCGAAGCGTCCGCTGGTGCCAACGGTTGAAGGTCGGGTTTTCTTTGACGGCTGCCGAAAGATCGTCGCCCGGTATGACGCCCTGGAAGATGAGGTTCGCTCCCTTCACGACGATGTGGCTGGCCGGGTGCGGGTGGCGGCCATCTATTCAGTTGGGCTTCATCACATGAGCGCCTACGTCCAGGAGTTCATGGCCCGGCATCCGAAGGCCAATGTGCGACTGGAATACCTCCATCCAGAGCGGGTCAGTGAGGCGATTCGCAGTGACCAGGCCGATGTTGGCATCATCAGTTATCCCCGCAGCACGCGGGCTGTTGAGGCAGAAGCCTGGCGGGAAGAACCGATCACCCTTGTCTGTGGCCCCCACCATCCATTTGCTGCCCGGGCCTCGGTTTCTCTGGCTGATCTGCACGGCCAGCGGCTGGTCGGCTTCGACCCCGATCTGGTTATTCGCCAGGAAATCGACCGTGCCATTGAGTCGCAGGGGGCTGAGCCGACGGTGGTCATGGAGTTTGACAACATCGAAACGATCAAGCGGGCTGTGGAAATTGATGCCGGCATGGCCCTCCTGCCTGAGCCCACGGTTGCTCGTGAGGTTGAGGCAGGCAGCCTGGTCAGTCTTCCGCTGGAGGGCACGCCGCTGGCTCGCCCGCTGGGGATTATCCGTAGTCGCGGCAAACCATTGTCACCAACCGTGCGCCGGTTCATCGACCTGCTGCGGGGGCATGCCGCCGACACGGACCTCGTCGCTGGCCCTCAGCAGCGGCCTCCCCGGCTGGCCGAGTTAACGGTCGTCGGCACGGCCTGAGGCCCGATCGCTGGGCTGCCAGTTCGGGTCGACTGTTTCGGTCGGTCCTTCCCTTTCCCTGACTTTTCAACAAACGCCACCAGACACTCCTCAAAACAGACGACTCTGAGTCACCCCTTAAGAAGAAGACGCCATGACGCGACCAAACCGACTTCCCGGACCACGAGGCCTTTACGACCCTGCCAATGAGCATGACTCCTGCGGTGTCGGCTTCATTGCCCACATCAAGGGTGAGGCCTCCCGGCAGATCGTTGACGATGCCGATCGGATGCTCCAGCACATGGAGCACCGTGGTGGCTGCGGATGTGAGGACAACACCGGCGACGGAGCGGGCATGCTCACGGCGCTGCCGTATGAGTTGCTTGAGCGAATTGCCCGTGAGGAACTATCTGCCGAGTTGCCGGCCCGTGGCCTGTATGGCACCGGTGTCTTTTTCATGCCCACCGATCCCGCTGAGCGGGCTGAGTGCCGTTCAATCGTCGACCGCATCATCACGGAACAGGGCCAGAAATGTATTGGCTGGCGAGAGTTGCCCGTTGATCCCGACGCGGCCGACGTCGGGCCAACCGCACGCCGGGCAATGCCCCATTTTGATCAGGTGATCATTGCGGCGGCTGACGGCCTTGATCAGGAAGCCTTTGAGCGGCAGCTGTTTGTGATCCGTAAGTGGTCAAGCCATCAGATCCGGGTGGAGAGCAACCTGCAGCAAAAGTTGATGTTCTACATCTGCTCCCTTTCCACCAAGGTGATTATCTGGAAGGGCATGCTGCGGTCGATGCAGGTGATTCCGCTCTACAAAGACCTGCAGGATCCTGACTACAAGACCCATCTGGCGATGGTGCATTCCCGGTTTTCAAC
>RGBY01000430.1 GCA_009919445.1 Planctomycetia bacterium | reverse complement strand
ATGCTGCACCTCCCACTTGAACGGTGACGCGGATCGAGCCATCGCTGAGGGACGTCTCACGGACGCTGTGGCCCTTCTTCCGTGCCTCCAGCTTGGCCTTCTCGACGGCGTAGCCCTGCAGAAAAGAATTGAGATACTTCTGCTCGCCCCAATGCCCCTCGTAGTTGTCGTACTTGAGCTGGCCGGTCTTGGTGTCGCAGACCACGGGGTAATTCCAGCCAGGGAGTTGGACGCACAGGCCGGTCACAGTGTCAGAGAAGAGCCTGGCTGTTCTGTGTTCGGGCGGAGAGAGCTTCAGGCGGGTACAGGCAGCCCGAACGGCAGCCTCATCCCGCACTTCTGTTTTGATTTCGACGATATGGGACACGGTGGGGTTCCTCCTGTGTCGTAAATGGGACTAAGGAAATACACGTGGGGTAATTTGTTGGAAATTCAATTGGTGCCGGCAGCCAGCTATGTGCCAGTTCCAGCGCCAGCAGCCACCAGCCAGCAGCCAATGACTAGCCTCTGGGATGTGCTGGGCCGGGGAGTGCGTATCTCTCGCCACCACTCGGGCCTGCTCGACTTGGCAACAACTGGACCTGCGATGACCCTGGTGCCGAAATTTTTCGTGGCCCGGCTATTCCCAGGTGATCACCAACGTCACCTATGTCACCCCGAGCACCAACAGCACCAACAGCACCCCCAGCCTGATACGGCCTGATGGGTGCCCGGCTGATTTCTTCCACCAGCACATCGATCGCCAGCAGAGCATCACCCCGGGCACCACCATCTTCAGCGTCATTGCCCGGGCTGTTTTTCAGGGCCAATGCCAGGACCAAGCCGGCAATGAGCAGCACCGTCAGGCAGATCAGGCCGGGTTCGAGTGCCGAGAGTGCCGCCGCCCATTCCGAATCCCGAAGGGCGATGGCAGAGAGTTCTTCGAGTTGGCGGGCATAATCGCGGCGCTCACTTGAGAGTTCCTTGAGCATTTCGGCGACCTGGGAATTCTGCCGGGCCTGCTCATTTGCCTGTCGAACCTGTGCCGCCGCTACTTCGCCCGCTATCCGAGTTGATTCACTGGCCAATTCCGCCGCTCGTTGAAATTGTTCGGCGGCACGTGCATCTGAGTTGTCATTGCCCCACAGCCAGTCAAACCAGCCTGCTTCACATGACTTGGCCGATATCGCAAACCAGCCCACAAAGACCAGCAGCAACAAGATCGGCCAGAGGACCCAGAGCAGCCACGAAAGAAGCTGTTTGCAGAGCCAGATCACGACTGCAACAAGACTCGCCACAAGATTCAGCAGGACTTTCCAGAACGGCCAAAGAAGTCCCCAAAGTAGTGCTGCCATGGTCTAGTTCCTCCGCTGATGCTTTTCTTGATATTGCTGTTGATGGTGATGCTGGTGTTGCTGGCGGCTGTGGCTTCGCCGGTGTTTGTGCCGCCGCCGTTTGAAAAATCTGGAAAGCCGATAGGGGCGTTGACTGAGTGGCCGGAGATTTTGAAATGGCCTGTGTCTGGTTGCGGATGTCTGGTGTTGTTGGTGCTGTTGATGCTGGATCGGGTCATGGTTGTTCGCTGGTGGGCTGGAAGTGGAAGTTGAAGTG
>RGBY01000429.1 GCA_009919445.1 Planctomycetia bacterium | reverse complement strand
CCGCCTCGTGGCACCCGGTGTCAATCTGGTGGTGCCGCAGCATTGTTCTGTTGCCCATGGCGAATTCACGGCGCTTACGGTGGCCGAGCAGCGGGTGCAGTCGTTTGATCTTGGCGCGAAGGGACTTCCCCGCATGCGACTGGTTACCAGTTCCCAACCCTGCGTTCAGTGTTTTGGCATGACTCACTGGTCCGGCGTGACAGAACTTGTCTATGGGGCGCGAGCCCGCGACGTGGAACGCATCACCGGGTTTGACGAAGGCCCGCTCCCCGAGAATTGGGAAAAGCGGCTTGCCGACCGCTCACCGCTTTCGCCGGTACGGGTGGAAGGCGGTGTCTTGGAAGCGGAGGCGCAGGCGGTGCTGGAGCTCTATATGGAACGAGCTGGCAAGGTCTACAACGCCGGGAGTGGCGGTGAGTAGGCATTGCCGCTAGCGATGCAGGTAGGAATAACTGTCTCGCAGCACGGTGCATCAAACCTGGCTAAGGCGACTGGCGTCGAGAATGGACCTTTTGAGCCGACGCCTGCCATCAAACGGTAAACGCGAGGTGAAAAGAGACCCCCGATCAACTTGGTGGCAGTTCATCGAGGGCCATCTTGACTGCTTCACGCGCCTCGCGCCACCGGGTTTTCACCGTGCGGACAGAGCAGTTGTGGAGTTCGGCGATTGACTGCTGGTCAGCACCGAGGTACCAGACCAGTTGGAATACCTCCCGCTGAATTTCAGGAAGCTGATCGATTGCCTCGTGGAAGGCGGTCCACCGGTCGATCTCCGTGTGCGATTCACTCGCCGTGTCGGCCGGGTGTCTGATGTTTGAGTGATCTTCCAGTGACTGGACGCCAGTGGCATGGTTGCTGCCGAAGGCCATTGGGCCCGAGTGATGGCGGGCCATGTCAATCAACTCGCGGTGAATCTGGGTTGCTGCCAAGGCGAGGACATCGCGAGGTGACTCCACTGAAACCTCACCCAGGCAGCGGTAGAGTCTCATGGCCGCATTCTGAAAGACGTCATCAGTTTCTTCCCAGCGGCGGACTGCTGGGAACCGGCGGAGCATGCGATGGGCAAGAAGCCGCAGACGCTCGCTGCAGAGTTCGAGTAGGCGTTCGCGGGCCTTGTCTTCGCCTGCGGCAAGATCACGAAGGCATGCCTCGACCGAGGGAGGCAGCGGAGGCTCATCCATGGTGGTGTGTCTGCAAAGTTGGCGTAGTCGCCTGCCCACGGCTCAAGATAGCAGAAAGTGGCGGGTATGGGGCAAGGCGTGACAACGGCCGGAAATTTCGGCCCGAAAGCGGAACAAGAAAAAAAGTTTGCCCCTGCTGGTGGTGGCTCTCGCTTTTATTGATAGAGGGCCAACCATAAACCTGTGAATGAATGCTAAGCACGTGAATGAATGCTGAGCCCGTGAATGAAGGCTGAGACTGGGTCATGATTAAGTTTAATAGTGCAAGCGGCAGGGAAGTGCCGTTCGACGGCATGCAGGGCCAGCGTCTGGTGGCTGACAACACGGACGCCGCGTGGCTGCAGGCTGAATGGGCTGTTGTGCTTCGGTCACTGGCAGAATTAGGCCTGGTTGCGGTTCCGGCTTCTCC
>RGBY01000428.1 GCA_009919445.1 Planctomycetia bacterium | reverse complement strand
GACAGCAGCCACAAGAAAAGCTCGGGCAGGATGCTCGAGCTTTTCTTACGCATGCACGCCCTACCAAGGGCTCTGCCAATCACCCCACGCTTCCAGGTAGCGGGCGAGCCCCGGTGTCTCTTTGGCCTTGGTGCTAATCCAGGTGTGGGCCGATTCAATCAGCGACTGTTCATCAGCGAGTGAAATGGCACCCGCGACTACCCGACTCCGCAGAAAGACAAAATAGGTGTCGAGGACATCGCTCCGACAATAGTCATGAATTTCCCGGGCGCGACCGCCATCCCAAAGATCTTGCACCATGTGGCCAGCCACGTCGAGTTTGCCCGGCTTGCCGATGAGATTGGCGGCCAGCGACAGACCGCCAACAAACCGGCTGGCACCGTTGTTGGTGAGAAACTCATGCAGATCGAGATGGGCAGAGTTGTTGTAGCGATTGCGAGGCTGCTCAAAACTTCGCCCTCCTTCGGCAACCCACTCAGGGATGGACAGGCCGTACCGGAATGCACACAGTTCCAGCAACGGCATGTCGAACCCTCGGCCGTTGAACGACACCAACTGCGGCCGATGGTTTTTTCGCCAGCCTTCCCAAAAAAGCCGCACAATCTCATGTGGCCGTGACCGCTCTTCATCCAGGGCAACCAGGTCGATGAGTGAATAGTCGCTGGCGACTGTTGCCACCACCAATGAAACCGGCAACTGAAAGGTATAAGGAATAAAGTCTTTGCCATTCTGCTCAAGCAATTCGGCCCGATACTTCTCAATTGCCTCAGTGGCCGTGAGCTTTTCCTTGGAATAGCGAATCTTGCGAATCAGCTCACCATCGGCTGCCGACTCAATATCAAACACCAGATGGGCCACCTGTCGCTTCGCCATTGATGCCTCCTTTTTGCCGCCAGCCTCACGCCGGCGTGTGACGTTATCGCCGGGCCAGTGGATGCTTCAGTGGCAACCAGGCCGCATCTTCGCGACTGGAAGCAACCGCCTGCTCAATGAAATACATGCCTTCGACACCGTCATGAATATTTGGATAGACGGTATCAGTCCGGGCAAAGTCCTCTCCACAGAGGGCCTGCTCCATGGCATCGAACCCAGCGCGATAGACATTGGCGAAGGCCTCAAAGAAGGCCTCGGGATGCCCGGCCGGCAGCCGACAGGCGGCCTGGCCCATGGCGTTGGTGAAGGGGGCATTGGGATCACGAGTATAGATGGCGTGAGGGTGGCCATTCTTCCGCACAAAGAGCTGATTCGGGTTTTCCTGGTGCCACTCAAGGCTCGCCAGGGTGCCATCAATCTGAATCCGCAGGTCATTTTCCCGACCGTGGCTAATCTGTGATGCCGTCACGCTGCCGAGGCCGCCATTCTCGTAGCGGATGACCGCTTGGCCATAGTCATCGAGCGGCCGATCGGGCACAAACACCTTGAGGTTGGCACTGATTTTTTCAGGAAACAGGCCGGTCATGTAGCGGCCGAGGTTGTAGGCGTGAGTACCGATATCACCAAAGGCACCGGCCGCACCACTTCGCTTGGGGTCAGTCCGCCAGCTGGCCTGCTTCTGGCCTTCGCTCTCCAGGCGTGTCCGCAGCCAGCCCT
>RGBY01000427.1 GCA_009919445.1 Planctomycetia bacterium | reverse complement strand
CACGTCCGCCGAATTGCCAAAGACCGGGCAGGTGGCCTTACCCTCGACACCAACATTGTCGAACTGGGCCTCGATTCACTGGAGCGGATGGAGATCGTCTCAAGCCTCGAAGAGGCCTTTGGCGCCCGTTTCCCGGAACAGGTTCTGCCGACCATTGAAACCTGCCGTGAGGTAACCGAGGCGATTCTCGACCACATGCCTCTGGAAGGCCAGAAAGACGCCCGTGCGGCTCGCGTTGTGGCTGAAATTACGCCGGACGCGTATGAGATTGATCAGTTCCCGGAAGTTCGGGCACTCGAGCAGAACTTTGCCATGGTCCGTGATGCCGGCCTACAGAATCCCTACTTCAGCGTCCATGAAGGCAAGACAACCGACCGAACCACCATCGATGGTCGCGAACTGATCAGCTGGGCCTCCTACAACTACCTTGGCATGTCCGGCGATCCAGCCGTTACCGCTGCCGCCAAAGATGCCCTCGACCACTTTGGCTCGAGTGTCTCGGCCAGCCGGCTCGTTTCGGGTGAAAAGACCATTCACCAAAAGCTGGAACGAGCCTTCGCTGACTTTATCGGCGCTGAGGATGCGGTCACCATGGTCGGCGGCCATGCCACCAATGAAACAGTGATCGGTCATGTGGTCGGCCCGGGCGACCTCGTCCTGCATGACGCCTTCGCCCACAACAGCCTGCTCCAGGGGGCCGTACTCTCCGGAGCCCGGCGACGCCCCTTCCCGCACAACGACTACGAAGCGGCCGAAGCCATGCTGGCCCAACTCCGCAGCCAGTACCGACGGGTGCTGGTGGTGATCGAGGGCGTGTACAGCATGGACGGCGACTTCGCAGATCTTCCAAAATTCATTGGCTTGGCAAAGCGGCACAAGGCTCTGCTGATGGTGGACGAAGCCCACTCGCTAGGCGTGATGGGAAAAACCGGTCGCGGCATTGGCGAGCACTACGGCGTCAACCCGAAAGACGTCGACATCTGGATGGCAACGCTGTCCAAGGCGTTTGGGAGTTGCGGTGGCCTCATCGCCGGTTCAGCAACGCTCATCCGCTGGCTCAAGTACACCGTTCCTGGGTTTGTCTATTCCATTGGGCTTCCACCACCAGCGGCTGGAGCGGCGCTAGGTGCCCTGCAACTCCTGAAACAGCAGCCTGAGCGAGTGGCAAAGCTTCAAGAGAATGCTCGGCTGTTTCTTGACCTTGCCGCGAAGGCAGGGCTCAACACCGGAGCCTCCGGCGGCTCTGGCGTTGTCCCGGTCATTCTTGGCAACTCGATCAACAGCCTGAAACTATCCAGAGCGTTGTTTGAGCGGGGAATCAACGTGCAGCCAATCCTCTATCCTGCTGTCGAGGAACAGGCTGCCCGACTCCGGTTCTTCATTACATCGAGCCACACGAGTGACCAGGTCCATCAAACCGTGGCTGCCCTGAGTGAGGAACTGGCGAAAATTGACCCGGTCTACGCCGCCCATCTCCGCGAGAAAAGCCAGCCGGTCTCGGTGGCCTAGCTGACCGAGTGGCAAAACTGACGGTCACCGGTATAACGGCGAGATGAGCGAGCCCATAGAAACGACGACTCACCGTCTGGTGCTGCCAGCTGATGCCAACCACTACGGCA
>RGBY01000426.1 GCA_009919445.1 Planctomycetia bacterium | reverse complement strand
CTGCTCTGTCAGATTCTTGGGGCTGACGTTGAAGCAGGTCTGCTGCCTGCCGACATGCGACTGCTGGAAGGCATCGTAAAAGACATCTGCTTTGGCAACGCTGTCGAGTTCTTTGGAATGCCACCAGGGCATGTCTAACTGGCAGGCCACCATTGCCAGGTGCGGCGAACAACCGGTGAGTGTGGCCAAGCCTGGGCTCACTGAATGGCCTTAGAATGCCACGAGCAGTTGGGTTTGAATGGCGGTTCCGGTGAACCCGGCGCGGTACGGATAAAGGATATTCTGGGCAGGGCTCCGCACGATCGAGAGTGCCTCAAGCGTCAACCGGGCCTGTCGTGAATGTCGCAGGTACCAGTTCACCCCTCCACCATATTCCTGACCCGTCCCGTAATCTCCGGTCACCACACTCGACCGACCGTATGCCTCGAGCGTTCTGGGAATGAAGCACCATGAGAGGTATGCGTTGCCCCCATGGTCATAGACGCTGTTCCGCTCGAATTGCCCCTGCCCCACAAAGCCGTTGAGCAGCCGAAAATAATATTCAAAACTGGCCGCCCAGCCGTTTCGCTTCCAGCCAAGGTCAAACGCTGCCAGGTGATAGCGAAACTGTGAGAGTTTTGTGCCTGGGCCGAGCGCACCCTCGATGTTCAGCGGCGTGCCATCAGAAAGTCGCACGAGCGTGTCTTCTGGATTTCCACCAATGCCGCTAGCAAGAATCTGCTGGGTTCGACCATAGCAGCCACCAAGCCCAACCCTGATGGCTGTCTCGCGGTGGTGCTCCATGTCGCCATACCCAAGTCCACAAGGTGCGAGCGGCTCCCACCAGGTGTTTCCGGCGAAGGCCATGGCCGTACCCTCACGGCGAGCGCCGAGCGTCCCACCATCAATGCCATTCCAGATTCCCGCCTGATAGAAAAGCACGCTGTCGCCAAGCATTCCCTTCGCAAACACACCGGGACTAAAGCCGGGACGAAAAAAGGTGTTGGCCATGCTGCGATCAACACCCATCTGCCAGGCCGACGACTCAGGCCATTCCCGAGTCACAAAGACCTGCGTCACCCCCACCCCGAGCATCGCCGCCTCACTCCATTTCCAACCTCCGAAGCCGATCGGCACCACCGGGTTTCGCAGCCCACTGTCAGAGGTGCCAAAAATGGTGATGTTGTAAAGCAGCCGCTCATCCACAACATGCCCAGACGTGCTGAGAAAAAACCGATTGAGGTTGAATGTGTTGATATTGGTGACAGGGAGTGTCTGGCCTGCGGTGTTGGTCCAGTCTGTTGCCGAACGAGCAAACTCAAACCAGCGGAGCTGGACGTAGCCACTCAGTGCTGCTGCAAATGGAAACTCACCGTGGGCAGCATCAGTGTCAATCAGCACCGCCCCCAACGGCGGCTGCCGATCAGTTGCCGGGATGTATCGCGGGCGGGGAATGGATCGCAGGCGGTCCTCGACTGCTGCTTCGATCAGCTGCTCAATTTCGGTAGGAGATAGTGGCGGGGCAACCGCCTCCGGCACCGGAGACATCACCGATGCAGGCGCCGGGAGACCATCTGCCGCAACCACGAGCCCCGCTGCCAACAGCCCAGCAGTTGTCGTCATCAGTCGCCAGAAGGCGG
>RGBY01000425.1 GCA_009919445.1 Planctomycetia bacterium | reverse complement strand
CTTGGGCTATCCCCAGGGTTGCGGATGCTGGCATGCCATGCAAGCACCAGTGATTCGAACAACCAAAAGTTTGTCAAGACATTCCCCGGCAGAGTCCGAGAAGGCCCGGAGGGAGTTCTTTTTGCCGATGTTTTGCCGATTTTCGCCGAGTGTTCAGCCGGTATCGCCAGCATCACGTGAGGAAGATCGGCACTGCTCTCATTTTCTCTGGACAACTCTTGATTGAGGACTCCATACTTTGCCGCTTCAGGATGCATGAGCGTTCGCACGCGTGCTGGCAGCTCGTGTTGTCCTGATCCATCTTCCAGTGCTGGCTTCTTTGGCGGAATCCAGAGAGGCCAAACATGAAATTTATCGAGATTATCCCGCCAGCACGCCTGTGGAGAACCGTCAGCCATGCGTTCCTCAACTCCGTTGCCGATTGCGGTCAGCCAATTAACAACATTGCGTTGGGAACTTCCCGAGGAACTCTGCCACTGTGTGGAGCACGGGTTCGATGCCATTTCACTCTGGCGACCAAAACTTTCTGATACAGGCGTGGCGTATGCCCGAGAACTGCTGCAGCAGGCTGGGGTTCGGGTTTCCAGTTTGCAGTGGGCGGGTGGTTTCACTGGCAGCGATGGCCGAACCTTTGAGGAGAGTCTGGCTGACTGTCAGGAGGCCATTGAAACTGCTGAGCAGCTTGCCTGCCCGGTGTTGACTATTTATGCAGGCTCTCGAGGTGGGCACACCCTCTCCCATGCTCGTCGGCTGGTACGACATGCGCTGCGAGAGCTCGCTCCCGCGGCTGAAGCAGCAGGTGTGACCCTTGCGCTCAAACCAATCCATCACCGAGAGGTGGCCGGCGGTGGGTTCATGGCGAGCCTCGAGGAGGCCGTTTCGCTTATTGAGGAAGTAGATGAGGCAGGGCTTGGCCTGGCACTCGACCTCTGGTCATTTGCTGACGACCCGTGGCTCAGTAGTGGCATGGAGCAGTTCCTGCAGCACGTCCGGCTGGTTTTGGTGGCCGATCGCAACGGGCCGTTGCATGAGGACCAAGAGCGTCTGCCGCCCGGTGCCGGCAACTTGCCGCTAAAGCAGCAGCTGGCCAGCCTGATTGACGCCGGTTACCAGGGTGACATTGAGATCGACCCAGTCGGCGAAAGGGTGATGCAGACGGGCTACGAGGAGACACTCGTAGCCATTGGACGCTATGCAGCTGGCTTCAAGCGTGAGGGACAACACCGAATTAGTCGACAGGCAGCCTCGTGGTCCCCCTTGGCTGCAGCAGGGGGCCAGGTGAGTCGCCCCTAGTCGATTCAAATAGCAGACGCGGTTTTCATGTCCGCCGATGACATCACACCATGCGGTAACCGCACCATGTGGTAATCGGTGATTGCAAACGCGAGGCTTTCTACTTGGCTGGCTCGCGTAAGTTCCAGGCTTCTAGCCAAGCCGTCTCTTCTGGCTGCATGCCGAAGTCCTGCTGGAGATGTCGGTCAAAGTCATCCATGTGGGCGGCTCCATAGAAGATGGCAATCGACCGCCGGCCTTGCCGTAGTTCTGCCTTGAGGACGTTCAGGGCCGCAGCATTTCGGTCGGTAATCAGCGATGAGCCCTCTTCGCCCCCAAATGCAGCGG
>RGBY01000424.1 GCA_009919445.1 Planctomycetia bacterium | reverse complement strand
TGTGATGAAATCGATTGCGGCAGCCGTACTCGCTTCGCCGCGGTTTCTTTATCTGCATGACAACGCATCCAGCAGCGACCTGGCCCTGGCTTCACGCCTCTCGTTTTTTCTCTGGGGCAGTCTTCCAGACGAACGACTCTTGCAACTCGCCACAGAGGGCAGGCTCAGCCAGCCCGAGGTCTTCAATGCCGAGATCACCAGGATGTTCGCAGATCGCAAGCTTAAGCGGTTTTGCGACAGTTTTCCTGCTCAGTGGCTGCAGTTGGATCGGCTAATCTCCTCGGTGCCCAACCGAGAGCAATACCCGCAATTTTACTTCTCGAAGTATCGCGACAGCATGCACATGATGCTTGAGCCGCTGCTTCTTTTTGAGACGGTGCTGATCGAGAACCAGCCCATTACGCAGTTGATTGACTCTGACTTTACATACCGCTCCGGCCATCTCGAAAATACCTACGGAACGCTCGCAACCCCCAAAGACCTTCGTCCCAACAGCAAAGGTGGTGAGGTTACGGTGCTCACCTTTCACCGCGTTCCCGTCACTGATCGTCGCAACGGTGGGCTGATCACCAATGCTGCGGTAATGACAATGACGTCAGGCCCTGAGCGAACCAAGCCGATTACCCGCGGTGCTTGGGTGGCCAGTGTGATCTTCAATGCACCACCACCACCACCGCCGGCGGATGTGCCTGCTCTGGCCGAACATCCCCCTGGCGATGAGGCCATGTTCACCCTCCGTGAACGACTGGCGATACATCGAGAACGCGCCGACTGTCGCGGTTGCCATGAACGAATCGATCCGTTTGGCTTCGCATTGGAAAACTATGACGCAATTGGCGGGTGGCGAGACCTCTATGGCAATGGGCGTGAAGTCGACGCGGCGGGCGTGCTCTTCCAGACGCTTCCATTCAACGGCCCAGTTGAATTCAAAGAGGCCATCCTCGCGGAGAAGGCACGCTTCACACAGGCGCTGGCCGGCCATCTGCTCGCCTTTGCGCTCGCCCGTGAGTTGACTCCCGCTGACCAGCCGGCAGTTCGGCGGATTGCCCACCGGACTGCCGCGGATGGTGATCGCATGCAGACCCTGCTGCGTGAGGTGCTGACAAGCCGCCCCTTTTTGAATGTCCCGGTCATGCATGCCGATGAGACCGCAAATGCGGAGGAGAGCCGTTTATGAGCCAGAACACCCGTCGGACATTTTTACGCGGCGTCGCCGGCGGCACGCTTGCGCTGCCTTGGCTGGAAAGCCTTGCGGTGAATGCCGCCACCCAGACTGTGCCGCTGCGGATGGCCCACTTTTATGTGCCGATTGGCGTGGTTCGGCGAGGCTTTTTCCCAGGCGAGGCCGACCATGTGATTCCGAAGGGAAACCTCGGCAACGTGATGAAGTCTCTCGGCAAGCAAGATCCTAACTTCAGGGTCCAGCCGCTGAAGGACCTCACGCCGACAATGCAGCCACTGGCGGCGTACAAAGAGAAACTGTCGTTGATCACCGGCATGGATCGAACCTTCCAGCAAGGGACCGACGTTCATGCGCAGTGTGCCTCCTGCTATCTCAGCAGTGCCCGGCCCTACACGATCGAAGGCACGGCCTGGCCGCTCGACCGCACCCTTGATCAT
>RGBY01000423.1 GCA_009919445.1 Planctomycetia bacterium | reverse complement strand
CGTCTGCCGGCGGCACCGCGTAGTACGAAACCGCCTTCAACATGCCCTTCTTGTCGGCCTTCTTGCCCTTCTTCGACATCTTCACCCCGTCGAAATAGCCACCAGCGTTACCAGCCGGCGTTACCGGGTCGTAGGTGTCCGTAAGGAGGACTATCGGCTTGTTGTTGTAGGACGCCTTTGCCGAAGGCAGCCCGGCGACGAACTTCTGCGCCGCTGGGTTGGCCGCGAACCGCTCTCCGGCCGCGAGCGCGGCGAGCATTCCGTCCAAGGAGCCCGGCACGGTTGCGAACGTATCCTCGAACTGTCCACGCTGTTCGGGTGAGAGCAGTTTGCTGTAGTTCACGCCCACATTGCTGGTGAAGTTGGTGTTCCCACCCGGCGCAACTGAGCCGCTCAGCAGGACCTGCTTCTCAAGCTCGTAGCGTCCCATAACGCCGAGTGCAGCAGCACCGAAAACGTTCTCCAGCATGGCGGCTGCCGCAGATTGCCCAGAACTTACCGGCGTGTAGCCACCCGTAAGCGCTCCGCCTGTTCCCAGGGTGGCGACAGCCGGGTTGACGGTAACGCCGTCGTAAGTCGTCGACACGGTAGGCAGACCCGCCATCAGGCCAGCCAACAGGTTGGCTAGAGCAACAGGGAAGCCAGCGTCCGACACGGGCTTGGCCTGAACACTCGCAATGGCAGTTGCAATCTTCCCTAGGTCGGAGGCAGCTTCCACATAGCCAGCAGGCCCTGGTGTGTAATTCGCCCCCTTGATCGTCGGGTCGACGAGTGTTTTGTAGGCATAGACCACCGTCATAGCGGCGTCCATAGCTGCGTCAATCCCTCCAAGAGCGGAACAATTCGGCATGGTTCCCGCGATCTTGCCCGGGTTCCGCTGCACGAGTGCCTCCGTGATGACCGAGCCCATGGAATTGCCCCACGCCATGATCTGCTTGTTGCCCTTGATCCCCCCACTGTTGATCAGCTTGATGAGGTTCTCGTTGGCTTCCACGCCTTCGGCCACAGCCCAACCCTGCTTCGCGTAACCAGTGCCCGCCAGTGCGTAGCCCTGGTTCAGCAACGCTCCGATCACCTCGGCGCTCGGACCGACCTGGGGTAGCCCGTTGCCCTTATAGCCAACGGATCCATCAGGAAGCGTGACTGCGTCGTAGACCGGTGCCTTGTCCATTCCCAGCTGAACCGCAACCAATGCCGGCACCGGATCTGCGATCCGATAGCCGTGCGAGTAAATCAGGGTGGTGCCGTTGAACTTCGCCGGCATCCTGATCTGGTACATGCTGTCGCCGAGCGAGCCGCTCAGCGCACCCGTGCAAACCTGGCCGAGACCACACGAGTCGACATCGGCGTTGGCTGCCGGAGCGGCGGCCGGGACAGCGACGAGCGCTAGTCCGAGGGCCGCCACCACCGCGGTGACGCGGCGAGACAAAGAGATTCTCATGTCAATCCTTTCTTCCGCTACGCGCCGCTTACGGCAGCAGCTTCTTGGTCGGGCCAGCGGGCCGGTATGCGGCCTTCTTGGCTTTGCCGGAGCTGGAGCTCGTCGCAACCATGATGTACTTGGTGAGACGATCAACGTTGCCAGCCGCGTCGTACTGGCCCATGTAGAAGCCGGTCAAGC
>RGBY01000422.1 GCA_009919445.1 Planctomycetia bacterium | reverse complement strand
TTCCTTCTGACGCTGGTGTCCAATCGGGCATATGGACACCGTTGGGCGTGTAGACAAACGCCAGTCGGAGCGGTCGCCTTCCCCGGTATCCAGCGGCAGCTGCCCGCCCGACGGGCGTCATTGCTTCAAGCATTGGCAACCCAATGGAAACACCCGCTGCCCGCAGTACCGTCCGCCGCGAAAGTTGCTTCGTCATTCCTGTCCTCCTGATTCCCGCTGCTGGAACGCCGGACTCTTCACAATTTCCTCGATCACTACCGCAAAGCGGTCGTCCCCAGCACGACAGTTGGCCACAATTCGCTCAATTGCACAGGCATCGTAATACTCCAGCCCGCGTCCAAGTGCATACGTAAGCATTTTTTCGGCAAAACACCGACGAAAATCATCAGCCCGATCGAGCAGCAGGGCTCGAAGTTCTGCCGGACCGGAAAATTTTTTCCCATCGGGCAACTCCCCGCTCGCATCGATTGGAAAGCTTCCTTCGTGGTCCCGCCAACTGCCGATCGCATCATAATTCTCGAGTCCAAATCCGAGCGGGTCCAGCATTTTGTGGCAGGTGGCACAGGCAGGGTCTGCCCGATGCTGTTCCATCCGCTCGCGCAGGGTTCCGGTAAGCTGGCTTGTACCGGCTTCGGCGAGCTGCGGAACCCCGGCCGGCGGCTCTGGCGGTGGGCTGCCAAAAAGCGTCTCCAGAATCCACTTGCCCCGCTTCACAGGATTAGTCCGGGTGGGGTTGGAGGTGACGGCCAGAATGCTCGCCTGACCAAGCAGGCCGCCCCGCCGGCCACCCGCTAGCCCAACCTTCTGGAAATCAGCGGTCTCGATGTCGGGAATTCCGTAGTGTTTGGCTAGTCGCTCGTTCACGAAGGTGTAATCGGCATCAAGAAATTCAAGAATGCTTCGGTCCTCCGCGATGATGGTCGCGAAGAACAACTCCGTTTCCCGCCGCATTGCCCGTCGTAGATCGGAATCGAACGCTGGAAAATGCTTTCTGCTCGGAAAAAACTCCTCTAAGGCTCGTAGCTGGAGCCACTGCCCAGCAAAGTTTTCGACAAGCGCAGAGATCCGTTCATCTCGCAACATTCTCCGAGCCTGACTAACCAGCTGATCGGCAGTATGCAATTCCCCTCGGGCAGCAGCCCGGAAGAGCTCATCGTCGGGCATACTACTCCAGAGAAAGTAGGACAGCCGGATAGCAAGTTCACGGCTATCGAGTTGCCGTCGGTGCGAATCGGCAGTTGCCGGCCGTTCGTCCAGAAATAGAAAACCGGGTGAGGCGAGAATGATTGCAAAGACATCAGCAAGTGCTGCCTGGTGCTTCATGCCAGCCTTTCGGTTTTCTTCAAACCGCTGGGTAAGGCCGGCGACAAACGCAGGGTCGGGCTGCCGCCGTCGGAAGGCTTCAAAGGCGAACCGCTCGATCAGTTCACCGGCTTGGGCATCGTCATGCAGCAGGGCGATATGACCGCCCTGAATCGGCCCGGCCGGGGAGAGAATCCTCTCCAGAACCGGCCGCCATTCGGGGTAGAAGGGCCCCTCGATTTCCAGCCAGTCGATCCAGATCGACACCCAGGGGGCCATCTCCTGCTTGGGCCCTTGGAGATGGCGGAGATAGTTGGGAATGTCAGGCCGACTCTCCTCAACTTTCG
>RGBY01000421.1 GCA_009919445.1 Planctomycetia bacterium | reverse complement strand
CGAGGCGACAGCCAGGGCAGACCAAACAACACAAACGCTCGCGTGTCGATGCCCCAGCTGTGAAGCCTTCGGCACGCGGATGAAAAATCAGCCAAGCTCATCTGCTTATTCAGGCGTGGCAGAATGTCGGGATGAACACACTCAAGCCCCATTGCGAGCTCAAGACGACCTGAACACCGATCGCGAAAATCGGGAATGGCTGCCGTGGTGAGCCGGGGATGGTTTTCCACGATCACCCGCTCAAACGGACTGACGAGGTCAGCAATCGATGGCAGATCCGTCGGGGGCACGGCCCGCGGATCAAAAAAATTACTGCCGTTATAAAGTTTGATCCAACGGGCTGAGCTGCCGGCTGGTCCGCTCAAATCTGAGTCGGATACTGCCTTTACTGCGTGCCTGATCTGGGCAGGGACTGCCCCTGGTGGTGTTGCTGAGGGAATGGTGTTTTGCCAAAGATCACACATCGCGCAGGTGAAGCGGCATTCAGCCCCGCCAATAATCACCACGGTCGTGCTGACGGACTGCCCGGCACCCCGCACCTCTTGCTCGGTGAATGTGGCCACGGGCCGGTCGCGGACAATCTGGTTGCGAGGACCTCGGTCCTGACGAATCAACTTCGTCTGTTCCCGTGGACGAGACAAATCGGGGGGGATTGGCAGATGATTCCAGGAATCATTACGCATTAAGTCAGGCAGTCGAAGAGTAGCGATTTGCCGATATCATGACGCATTATGCCAGCTTCTGACAGCAGACATTACCGTCGGAGGGTGGTACCGATTTACTGGTCGCCGTCTGGAAATCGATCGGTCAGAACTGCTGGATACGGCCGCCTCCCAGCCAAGGCAACTCCCCTCACCAAGACCAGAAAACTACGTCGGCTCTCAGGCCTGCAACGCCTGTCACAGTGAGATCGCAGCTTCCTACGCCCGCCACCCAATGGGCCGGTCAATTCGCCCGGTCGGTCCAGAGGATGCGGCCGGTTCCGCTTCTGCCGCCGTGGCAAACGACCGGGAACGATCCTACAGCATCGAGTTCACGACAGACGGCACACTCCTGCACCATGAACGGGTCGCCGACGAGGATGGAAAGACGCTCTATGATCAGGCGGTTGCCGTTGCCTATGCGCTCGGATCGGGACGCCGGGGCCGAGCCTATCTCATCGATGGCGGTGGGACTCTCTACCAGTCACCAATAGGATGGTACAGCCATCGTCAATGTTGGGACCTTTCACCCGGCTATCGGGCAACGCGGTCCGTGCGGTTCAGCAGGGAGATTGACGGCAGCTGTCTCTACTGCCATGTGGGCCGACTCTCCACTGAATGGCCACAGACGGTTACCGACAAGCCCTTCCAAGAAATGGCGATCGGCTGCGAACGCTGCCATGGCCCCGGCCAACAACACGTAACGCTCATGCAGCGGCTCGGCCCAGAGGAGCGAGCCGAGGACGTGGCGATCGTAAATCCTGGCCGGCTTGATTCGGCCCATCGCGAAGCGGTCTGCAACCAGTGCCATCTGTCGGGCAAGGCCGTGTTTCCCCGATACGGCAGAGGGTTTTTTGATTTCCGCCCAGGAGATCTTCTCAGCGACTCCCTTGTAGTGCTCGATGACACCGACCGGGCGACCAACGCCCGTGCGGTCAGCCAAGTCGAA
>RGBY01000043.1 GCA_009919445.1 Planctomycetia bacterium | reverse complement strand
GAATCTTCGTTGCCACAGCCCGGTGGCCAATGCGACGACGGTAGTTTTTCCGTCGCCGGTACTTCTGCACATAGATCTTTTCGCCCTGCACCAACCCGAGCACTTCCGCCTTCACGACTGCGCCGTCGACTAGTGGGGCACCGAGTTGCAGTTTGCCGTCTTTGCTGACTGCCAGCACCTTGTCGAGCACGAGTTCGCTTCCTGCCTCAACTGGGCGAAAGTCGACTTCGAGTTCCTGTCCTTCACTGACCCGGTACTGCCTGCCGCCGTCAGCAATGATGCAGTAGTGATGCCCACCACCAACCATGGTGTCAGCAGAAGAGGCGTCAGCAGATGTCGAGGTGGCAGCCATCACAAAAATCCTTGTCTCGTTTTTCGTCTTCCAGTCTCTGCCGCAGCGGAGAATCACTCATTGTAATCAGCCTCAGGGAAAATCCAGCCTCCCACGCCGGCCTGCTGGCTTTTGCAGGTTTTCGACGGCCAAAGGCCCGTTTTTGCGGCCTCAGGGAAACCGCACCGTCCGGCCACCGGAGTCCTTGGCCTCAATCGCCATGTGCTCAGGTGACGCACTATCGTTGCCAACAATGTGCAACTGCACATGAGAGGCGTCCTCGAACTGGGCAATCTCCCGCCGCTTGCGGTTGTTGATCCAGGTGGCCACCTCGTCATGAACGGTAATCGTCAGCCGGGCAATGTCTTCACGCGTTGCCGATAACTGCAGCATTCGCATCACCTCAATGGCCATGCTCTCAGCCGTCTTCACCATGCCGGTCCCGGCACAGGTGGGGCAGTCCTGAAAAATGCTTTTCCGCAGGGATGGCCGAATCCGCTGCCTGGTCATCTCAATCAGGCCAAACGGGCTGGTCCGCAACACTTTCGTCCGGGCGCGATCCCGCTTCATGGCGTCGTGCAAGGCCCGTTCAACACCACGGCGATACTTTTCCCGCCGCATGTCAATAAAGTCATTGACGATGACGCCGCCAAGATCTCGCAGCCGTAACTGCCGGGCAATTTCTTTTGCCGCAATCAGATTCATCTGATAGGCGTTTTCCTCAGCTGACTTCTCGGTGCGGAAACTTCCAGAGTTAACATCGATGGCCACCAACGCCTCGGTGGTGTCAATGACGATCGATCCACCACCCTTCAGCGGCACCTTTCGCTGATTGATCCGGCTGATCTCTTCTTCAAGCCGATACCGATAGAACAACGGTTCTTTTCCATCGTAAAGCTGCAGGCGACTGGCGTACTTCGGCATCACCAGCTCAAGAAACTCGCGGGCCCGCTCGTAGGCGGCCTGGTCATCGATGAGAATCCGGCCCACATCTTCCGTGAACATGTCCCGGATTGTCCGGATGATCATGTCGCTTTCCTGGTAGATGTCGATTGGCGCAGAGTACTTTCGCATCCGGCGGACGATGCTCTTCCAGAGCCGTAGCAGATAGGCCATGTCGCGGGCCATCTCTGACTTAGTCCGCTCAGTCCCGGCGGTCCGAACAACAAAGCCAACACCCTTAGGCGGCTGCAGGGTCTGCATGATGTCTCGCAGCACCCGCCGCTCGCGTTCATTGTCGATCTTTTTGGAAACCCCAACCCGCCCCAGGGGCGGCATCAACACGAGGTAGCGGCCAGGTATTGAGATATAGGTAGACAGGGTCGGCCCCTTGGTGCCAAACCCCTCTTTGATCACCTGCACCAGCACCTCATCCCCCCGCTTCAGCACGTCCTGAATCGGCGGTTTGACACGCGGCCGGTCTCCAATACGGGGCTTCCGCCGGCGATCAGTCGAGCGGCCACCATCATCGGACGAATCTCCTGCCTGCTTGCCCGGCTCTGTGAGCTCAAAGGCTTTGTCGGGGTCAAGCCCACCCTGCCGGTAGTACTGCGGTTCAATGTCACTAATGTGCAAAAAGCCATTGCGGCCGACACCGAAGTCGACAAAGGCTGCCTGGATAGAGGGCTCGATGTTCACCACTCGGCCCTTGTAGATATTGCCAACAAGGTTGTCCTGGCTGGTTCGCTCCACATAGAGCTCTTCCAGCACACCCTCTTCGATGATCGCAATGCGGCATTCTTCTGCCTGCGTCACGTTGATCAGCATTTCCTGTTTCATTGTCATTCTTTCTGTTGTTTGGCCTGCCGCCCTTCCTGCGGGCAGCGGCCGTGTCATCCGATTGTCTCCGCCAACAGGCGGCGCATTTGATCTCGTAGGAAGGCCTTCACCTCCCGAGCGCTAACCATTTCCAGCACCCGGGCGGCAACCGCCTCACAGTCGGCGACCGATACGCTTCGGACCGCCTGCTTGATTTCAGGAATGGCTGCTGCGGGCACACTCAGCTGTCGCAGCCCCATACCCAGCAGAAGCTGGGTGTACATCACACTCCCACTCATCTGACCACAGACGCTTGCTGGCACACCGGCCTCAGCAGCGATGTCGAGCGACCGCTTGAGCAGCCGGAGCACCGCCGGATCACAGGCACTGTAAAGATCCGCCACATCCTTGTTGCCACGATCAACCGCAAGTGTGTACTGGATCAGGTCATTGGTGCCGACTGAAATAAAATCAACCTCCTTCACGAAGGCATCAAGCATCATGGCAGCCGCCGGCGTTTCCACCATGATGCCGATCGACAACTTGGGATTGAAGTCGATCGCGTGTTCGGCAAGATCCTCCATCACATCGGCCAGCACCATGCGGGCCTGACGAAGTTCGACGATTGTCGAGACCAGCGGAAACATCACCCGCACATCACCGTGGACGCTGGCCCGCAGAATGGCCCGCAACTGGGTGCGAAACATCGGCAACTGCCGCAAGCTCAGCCGAATACTCCGCAGGCCGAGGCAGGGGTTCCGCTCTTCCTCAGGGCTGGTCTCGGTCAGCATCTTGTCTGAGCCGAGGTCAAGGGTGCGAATGATGACCGGCTTGCCGTCCATCGCCTCGATCACTTTGCTGTAGGCGCGGTAGTGATCTTCCTCGCTCGGCTCATGGCGGCTGGTCAGATAAAGAAACTCGGTGCGGTACAGGCCAATGCCGTCACACCCCCGGCGAACGCACTGCTCGACCTCTTCCGGAAACTCTATGTTGCCGCTGATCTGCACCCGCACACCATCGGTCGTCTCGGCAGGCAAGTCCCGAAGCTGGCCCAACGATGCCGCCACAGTTTCGGCCGCCTCGACTTCCAGCCGGTAGCGGGCGATCGTCTCTTCATCGGGCTGGAGGATCACCACCCCCTGATTCCCGTCAAGAATCACCGGCTCACCACCGGAGACATCCGCCAGAAACGGCCCGATGCCGACAACGGCAGGAATCTCCAGTCCTTCGGCCACAATTGCGGTGTGACTTCCTGGCCCGCCCAACTCGGTGGCAAAGCCCTTCACGAAGCGACGATCGAGGCTCGCCGTTTCGCTCGGTGTCAGATTGTGCGCCAGCACCACCACCGGTTCTGAAATAGCCGCCAGTGTTTCCCGCCGTTGGCCGAGCAGGTTTCGAAGCAGGCTCTTCTCAATGTCATAGATGTCATGGGCCCGCTGCGAAATATGGTTATCAAGGCTTTGAAACACCTTGGCATACCGTCGCAGGGTGCGGCTGACTGCATATTCAGGCCACCAGTTGCGGTCCCGAACGGCACTGGTCAGTTCTTGCTGCAGCCGCTGGTCATGCAGCATAGCCAGATGGGCCTCGAAGATTGCGGCATACTGTTCGCCCAGCTCTTCACGAACCGCATCACGGTTCTTGGCAATCTCAGCGGCCGTATCGGCAATCGCCGTCGACAGCCGTTGCAGTTCCGTATCGACTGCACTCCGAGCGACAAACCGTCTCGGAATTCGGAAGCCTTCGCTGTCGAGGACGAGTGCCTCACCAATGGTGACACCCGACGAAACAGCGATTCCTTGTAGTTTGAGCATGGGCGCTGGCAACGCGGGCAGCAGCCGTCACGCGGGGAGACCAGTCACAACAGGGTTCCCTGTTTGCAACGATCAACTTCCTGCGATTCGGGCGCCCGGCGGTCGCGTCTCCTTTAGTTTGGTTTTTTGGTCTGGTTCGAGCAGTACCCACCGTCTGACAGGCGTTGCTCTTTCGTCCTGGTTTCGACACCAGCCGAAACGAGGTCTGTGTTCGTTCTCACTCTGCAGCGTTTCTAATGACCGCTGTCTGTCTCCCCAGCCGGTTCGCCGGGCGCCTGTTTCGCAGGCTTGGTTCCACTTAAAACTGTATTGTTGTTCGACTCGTTACCGATCGTGAAATTGTGCTCAAACAGGCTGCCCAGGGCGTCGAGGGCCTCGCTGGCATCAGGACCGGTTGCTTCTAGCACCAGCCGGGTACCGGCCTCTGCGGCCAGGGTGAGCAGATCGAGAATACTCTTCCCGTCGACCCGCTGGGCCTTGCCAACAACCTCTATTCGTGACTGCCACCGTCGGGCTTCCCGCGCAACGAGATCGGCCGGACGGGCATGGAGCCCCTCTACGTTTGCAACAATTACCTCGCGGGATACGGTCTGATTCATCGTTCGATCGGTTTTGCTGTTTTTGTGCGACTTCGTTTTTTGTTCGCTCGTTACCGCGAAGGCAGTTCTGCGTGCAGTTCAGGCAGCGGCTTTGCCAGCCTGCGGCTTCAGGAAGCGATGCTTTGGGCATCGGCCTCTTCCAGCATCCGCCACACATCCTGAGGCCCACCTGCCTCCTTCAACGCCTTGCAGAAGGCATCATCTCGGAGCTGACGAGAGATATTCTCAAGTGCTCGCAGATGATCCCCCGGACGGTCCGGCGGTGACACCAGCAGAAACAGAAGTTGTACTGGCTCACCATCAAGGCTGTCGAAATCGATGCCAGTCTGGCTGATCGCCACGGTGCCAATCAGCCGGCTCACGCTCGGATGCTTGGTATGTGGAACCGCGACCCCCCGGCCAATGCCGGTACTGCCGAGGTCTTCCCGCTTCATGATCGCCTTGACGATGCTTTCCAGTTCACCTGCGGCGATCTTTCCGGCATCGACCAAAGACTGCGCCATCTCGCGGATGACGCCTTCTTTATTGGTGGCAACCACGTTGGGCCGAATCGCTTCGACCGAGACAAAGTCTGAAAATTTCATGGTTCGTTCTTCGGTTTTCCGCTGCCTTAGGCCTTGCGGACTGTTTCGGCGTGCTTGTGATCCCGCAGTTTTTCCTTGTGCTTCCGCAGTTGCTGCTCCAGCTTCTGCACCGCACCATCGACACTCCGCCAAAGATTGGCTGATGTCTCATGACTGACAAGATCATGGAAGTGCTCAGCCGAGGCGATAATTTCAACCCCCGGCAACGATGTATTGGCAAAATCGACAGTCACATTCAGCGATGTGATCCGGTCGAAGTAGCGTCGCAGACGGGACACCTTTGAGGCGATTTTCGACTGGGACACCGGGCTGAGATGCCCGTGACGGGCGGAAACATTCACCTGCACGAGAGCAATCCTTTCTGACTGTAATGCTGTGGCAGGCCTGCCACAGTAAGAATGCGGCAGACATGCCGTCGTGGCGAGAACGTCGGGTGCTGAGGAATCCGTCGCGGGATTCTCAGGACCGGCCGGTCGCCGGCGGCCATGTTTGACCAGTTCGCCGGCAGGCCTCGGGAGGCGGGACGTCGCACGCCGCCCTATCCCGGGAGAGCCTGCGAACGGGCCGTCGAACTTCAAAGAGCATAGACCAGCCCGGGGAGCGGAACAAACGACTGCCGTTTTCCCGCAGTCTCACGGCTTTTCCTTCAGCGGCCATTCTCGCTCGTTGGCGACTGCATCCCGGCCGTCCGCGGCGTCAGCCGCTCCTTTTCGAACCGGTTTCGCCACCAGTCGGCCCCCTCCTTGCGCTCCTGAGCGGGCCAGTCCACCCGGTAGCGGAGGCGGTCGCTGTCAGACAGATCGTAGAGTTCCTCAAGCCACTGGATTGCATAACGGCGCAGCAGCGGCTGCTCGTCCTCCAGCAGGGTAATCAACTGACTGGTCAGCCCTGCCAAGGATTCAGCAGGAAGAGTCCGGCGTGCAAGCTTGATGGCAATTTCACCACGATCCTGCGGCAGCCGTTCACGCAGCACCTGCTCAAGCAGACGAGCCAGTGATTCATCGGCAAGTGCCAGTGGCACCGTCTTGGCTTCGAAGGCTTCCCAGCGGCGTCTGCCCAGGCCTTCTGGCGGGAGTTCACTAAGCAGCGCGACCAACGGGTCGTATTCGCCTAACAGAGCCAACGTCTCCGTGGCGATCATGCGATTTTCAATCCGGGAGTGATCGGCAAGTTCGAGCAGTGCCTTATACAGCGGGCCATCAGCCTCGACTGTCGAGGCCAAGGCCTCACAGGCTGCTTTTTCGTAATCCTCAAAGGCGACCTGCGGATTGACCCAGTCTGGTAAACGTTCAAGCGTTTCCCGACTTGCCGCGAGAGGATTATCGGCCACCCAAAGCAACTGTTCCCCAACTGCCAATGAGGCCTTCTCATCAAGTCCCCGCAGTGGCCGGGCTGCCGCCAGTCCGCCAGCTTGTGTCTGCAGCCATTCAAGTGGTTGTTCCAGAGGAAGAATCCGGGCCACCAATTGCTGTCTTCCTTGTCGTGCCGCCAGCAGTGTCTCCGGCACCCGCGTCACCTCGACTGCCACCTGCCCCGTTAGCCCTGACTGGACGAGGCCACTCAGGCCACCGGCAGTCAGGCCGAGGGTGGCGGCCTCATTGGTCGAACGCACAATCAGACTGCCGGCAAGCAGTTGGATCCGCCGCTCACCGGCTTCGTCAAACTTGAAAATGGCATGAGTAAGCGGCCGCATTCGTACGGTCACGCCGCCAATTTCAAACACCGGACTCATTCCTGGGGGCACGATAATGTCTTCATAGCCTTCCAGCAGTGAATGAGCCGAAAGCCCCTGCCAGCCATCAAATTCATCCCGGTTACTACCACGATTGCGATGCAGCACCACCCCCGTACCGATGCGGTCGTCATTGAGGAACTGGCCAAGCCTCGGAGGCGGCGGGACGGCCTCTTCCCCAGCACCACCAGCATTCGCAGCACCACCAGCATTCGCAGCGGGAATCGCTGCCTCCGGAATAATCGTCTGCGGGCCAGAGGCCACTGAGCCTCCGATCGCCATCGCCGTACCCTGCGGCACCTGCGGCCGGTTGGCCAGTGATGAAGGGGGTGGCGGCTGGCCTGAGCCAGCCTCAGCCGACCCAGGCGTGGTTCTGGCTGGCTCACCCGTCGGCGTACCAGGTTGAGAGGCTACCGTCTCGCCTGGGGCAGGTGTTTCAGTTGGTCTTTCGTCTGGTTGCGGCATGACTGCCGTGTTGCTGGCTGTCTCCGCTAGCGAGGAGGACGGGGCGGCTCCTTCTGGAGGCCGTGCTGGCTGAGACGCTTGGCCAGCCGCATGCTCGGCAGTTTGGTCGGTAACTTGTTCATCCACCTCATCGACGACCACTACGGCAGGGTCTGGCTGGTCAGCCTGCGGCACTCCTGCAACGGGCGGGGGAGCCATGCCGCTGCGAAAGAGTTGCAGGCCAAGGACGCCCACAAGAACCATTAGCAACACGACTGCCAGCACTGCCGCCAGCGTGGCCAGCCGAGTCTGCCGTCGAGCCGGCGTCGGGGGAGTGGCTGATGATGGCGTCGCCGCCTCCTCGGCCTTGATGGCATCAAACTCCGCCCGCATGGAACGGGCGTTGGCCAATTCAACGGATGGACCAGTTTCGTCAGCGAGTTCGGTGAGGTGCGCTCGAACCAGTTTGCCGACCCGCTGGCATTCCGCTTCGTTCAGTTCGGCTGTCAGTTCAGGATGGCTGCTGAGACCCGCCAGCAGCGTGTGGCATTCGGCTACTTCGCCCAGTTGCATTGATGACTCAATGCAGTTGGACTCAAACGTCTCAAGCTGATCTGAGGGCAGCGCGTTATCCAGAAACTCTGCAACACTCGACGCGCTTGTGGCCAACCCCTTCCCTGCCAGGGTAGGTGCGGGTAATTCAGCATTGCCGAGAAGTTTTTCAATCTGCTCGGCGATGTCTCGGGCAGCCTTATGCGAGCCGATCTTCTCGTCGAACTCTTGCTGAAATTCCGCCGGCAGAAGTTTGTCCCTCCAGGCCAGCAGGGTTCGCAGGGTTAGTCGCATGGGGTTAGTCTCCTGGCGGGGCCGCAGGTTACCTTCAGCCGGCAGTGACGGGGCTCTGTTTTTTCGAACGGCTCTTTGCCTGTCTACCAGTAATAGTGGCGGCCCAGAGCCAAATCCGTACAGATTTTTTTTAGCCGCTGGTTTCCGGTGTTCCCCCCTATCCCCCACCCGGCAAAATCTGCCTTTTTTCAAAGTGGTTGGCTGCCCTCGTCGAACCGGCGGGCGGCGGGCTGCGTAAAAACGAAAGTGTCTCGTCCTTTCTCTTCTCTTTTTCGGATCTACGATGACTATTGAGGCACCCCTCTTCACCCCTCGTGGTGCGATGACCATGAACACGACTCTCCCTGAGGCAATTGAACAGGCCCGCCAGACGATGCTGCTGCAGCAGGCGTCGGGATATGTCGAGTTGGCAGAACTGCTGGTGAGGCCGGAACAGCCGACACCTCTTTCGGCAGCGCGGCTGCTGGAGCGGGCCCTGGGCCTGCTTGATGAACTTTCAGAGCGTGAACGCGACCGCGAAGATGCCTGCCTGCTGCGGGCAGAGGCCCTGCGGGCTCTGAGCCGGTTTGCCGAGGCGTTACCGATTTTTCAGCGTGTCTGCAGCCAGCACCCCACTTCAATGCCGGGCTGGCTCGGACTGGGATGGTGCCTGAAGCGGCTCGACCGGCTGCCGGAGGCAATTGAGGCGTTAACCAGTGGTATCGCCGCGAATGGTGATGAGCCGGTGCTGGCCTACAACCTCTCCTGCTATCACTCGTTGGCTGGCAATGTTCTGGCGGCGATTGAGTTTTTGACGAAGGCCATTTCCTCGGATGACCGTTTCCGAGCATTGACGACCGTCGAACCCGATTTCGACCCGATCCGCGACGATCCTCGATTTGTGGCCGTAATCGAGCAGGCGGTATAACCTTTCGCAGTGGGATGTTGGCTACACGAGCAGCCGCCCACTGTCACAAAAAAATCGCCGACGCGAACCAGGGGGCGTGGCGAAGGACGTCATGACCAACCCGGCACTGCAGGAAGTAATTGCCCTCTTGGGCCATCCAGCGGCCGGCAACCCTGCGCAGTATCTCTTTGAGCGAGTGGTTGCCCGCGACTCGCTCGACTGGCGTTTCCTTACACTCGAAGTTGTCCCTGAACGGCTGCCCGAGGCGCTCGCCGGGATTTCCGCCATGGGCTTCCACGGCTGCCTGTTGGCCGGTCCACTGCGACAGCCTGCCGTTAACCTGGTGGCTTCGGTGAGCCCAGCCGCCCATTTTGCTGGCGGCTGCAATCTTCTCGAACACCACGACGACGGCCGGCTGATCGGCCATCTGACGCAGGGGCGTGGTCTGCTGGAAGCGATCCGGCTGCACGCTGACCCGACTGCCGCACCTGCGGTGATCATTGGCACTGGCCTCTTGGCTCGGGCAACCGCCTTGGAATTGACACTGGCTGGAGTGCCGGAACTGTTGATTGCAGACCCCTGGGATGATGATCCGACCGACTTTGTTAGCGCGGTCAATGCGGTGGAAGGGGGACACCGTTCTGCCGATCCCCCGGTTGCCACCGGGGGCTTTCTGATGCGTGACGCTCTGGGAAGCCGCGAGCGGGAGCGAGCGGATACGCACAACTGCTGACCACGCCAGACGGCACTACGGTACGGAACCCACGCCTACCGTTCCGCCGATCCCCCGGTTGCCACCGGGGGCTTTCATGGGGCAGTCGCCCACTCGTTTTGTGCGTCAGCCGCCCAACCGTTCGATCTTCGTGACCATTGCGGTGGCACTACTGCGAACTTCTCCCACCGGGTCCTTCTGCAGTGACGCCACCAGTTCGGTTACATCGGTTGGAGGCTTTTCTCCGGTGGCATCGACCAACAAAGCCACGCCGCGAAGGGCATTGATGACAACCAATGCTCGCTTATACCGTTCCGATTGAGCCTGGGCCTGCTCTGGTGAGTCTGCTGCAGCCGGGGCGGTGTCAGGCTGGGAAAGCATTTCGGCAAGCGTGTCATAGGCTTCGCTACGACCCAATCGAGCCAGCCCGAGGGCCGCGTTGGCACGCACGTCAGCATCGCCATCTGCCAGGAGCCGAAGCAGTGCCTCAACACTGGCATCTCCGCCCAGCACACCAAGCGTGAAGCCACAGGCATTTTTCAGACGAACGTCGCCGGCCTGCGAGGCAGCCACCAAGGCGGCAACCACTTCATCATGATCAGGAAGGGACTGACCAGCTTCAGCCAGGCTAGCCGCCAACACGGCCAGTGCTTCGATTGCAGCCCGGGCCGTTTCGCCGTCGCTGACGTCGTCGGCCCGCCGTACCAGCGGCGGCGCCGCCTCTGGCACGGTGAACTCGCCAAGGGCACGACAGAGATAGAGCCGCAGGGTTTGTGATTGTTCACCAGTGCGGCCACTCTCCACCTCGTCATCGAGAATGCTGCCCAATTCAGTTGCCAGTTTGGCATCAGCCTTGAGAGCACCACCCCCAGGACCACGGAGATCATTCGCCAGATTCAGGGCGGCCTGCCAGCGTCCTTCATTGGCACGTCGCAGCGTGCGGACATAGGCCTGTGGGTCGTTGCCAAGGTGGGCCAACCAATGAAAGGCCAGCCAGACGCTGACGATGATCGCCACAATGATTCCAGGAACCAGAAAAAGTTGGACGAGAAAAGCCGCACTCGGGGGTTCGACGGGGGGCAGGCTGTCGTCTGGGTGCAGGGGCTGTTGGGGAGCGTTGGCCATGATGGTGTGATGAGAGCAGCGTGGGTGTGACGGAATAAAACGGGCCGGACGGGCCGTCGGGATCGCGGGCCGGCAGGCCCCTCCACGGGCTCCAGCGGAGCACCCGTTCGGTGAACGACCGGCGGCGAACACTCTTCATGATAAACTCCTAACCCCCTGAAGGTGAGTGACCTTGAAAGAATCAATTTCTGCGGCTGCCAGCTGGTTGGCTGAATCGGCGTTAACGCCGCTATCGATAGCCGAGCAACTCGCCCTCGACGAGGCCCTCCTCGATGAGGCCGAGTCGGGCCGCCTGGCGGCTCCGGTGGTTCGGACTTGGCAGGCCGACAGGCCGGCAGTGGTGGTGGGCTCATCGAGCCGGCTGGAGGAAGAAGTGGACCGCGAGGCCTGTCAGCGGCTAGGCGTTGCCGTGCTGCGGCGACCAAGTGGGGGGGCAACCGTCTTGCTCGGGCCTGGCTGCATCATGTGGGCCGTCATCACGCCCCACCCAGAAGTGCCCCCAATTGATGCTATTCACACGGCTATGCTTGCCCCCTTGGCATCTGCCTTAACGGCGGCTGCCGGCCGAACTATCTTACGAGAGGGCACCTCTGACCTGGCCGTGCAGCTGACAGACGGCACTCGGAAGGTTTCTGGCAATGCCTTACGAATCAGGCGACGGGCGGTACTTTATCACGGCACACTCCTGGATGATTTTCCGCTCGACTTGGTCGGCCAGTTGCTGCGACATCCGCCCCGTGAGCCCGGCTATCGGCAGCAGCGTCGCCACACTGACTTTCTGGCCAACCTTGGGCTCGGTCGCCAGGCGATCGACGATGCCGTACGAACGGCATTTGGGGCTGAACACGCCGCCCCGTCCTGGCCAAGGGAACAGGTGCACAGCCTGGTCGCCACCCGATACGGGCAGGCATCGTGGACCGAACGGCTCTAGACGACGCTGGCTGCGACAAGCTACCCCCAGGCAATTCTGTCTGAATCAGCCCAGCAAACTGTGGAATCCCCCCTGTTTACCGCTGGCCGTTGGCCGTTTGGCAGGCTGGGTTGAGATGGCGGGTCGGGATGATTGAACAGGCCGCCGGCAAACACCTGATTCACCCGCAGACTTTCTGTCGATTCCCATCCTTGGTGGACGATCAACGGGTCTTGGGAAACCAGCCTTCCGTCACCAAGGGGCAGATGGCTACGTTTCCCCCCCGTGCGACAAGAGGTCGTCCGAAAAACGTGCAACAGGAGGTTGCTGTGATGCATTTACACATGAATGCCGCGGACGTGCGAGACATGGTCACCCGGCTTTTCGTTGAGCTTGGGGCCGATCACGACGATGCGGCTGATCTCCAGGAAAACATCCGCATCGACCGGGGGCGGTGTGTCGCTCGCTGCTATCGAGTGACAGAAATGTTCGCCATGTGGCTGCTTGAGTGCGGTGTGGTGCAGTTCTACAACGCCGACGGCGAGATGCTGCACACGGTCAATCTTTTCAACGACCTGCAACCGCAGCGAGTTGCTGCCTGAGTGCAGTCCTTTACTGGTCTTATTGGGTACGGCCCATGATGCCGAGCGCCACCACTGTGCCCCCGCGGCTTTCGATTGTTATTCCGTCGCCCAGCGATGAGATGGCACTGGAAGAGACGCTCGTCAGTGTTCTTGAGAACCGGCCAGACGAGTCTGAAATAGTCGTCGTGCTAGGTTTTGACTACGCCGACCCATGGAATGTCGGTGACGATGAGGTGCGATTTATCAAGGCACCTGTCGGCTCCAACCGGGTCGCCTGTATCAACCTGGGGCTGGCAGCAAGCCGCGGACGCATTGTGCACCTGCTGGCGGCGGGCTGGCGAGCCACGCCGTTCTGGACAGATGCTGCCGTTGAGCATTTCAACAACGAACAGGTTGCTGCCGTGGTGCCGCTGGAAGTGGCGGCAGACGACCCTGACCGCATTCTGGCGACTGGCATTGAGACCAGCCGTGGCGGACGGCGGCTTTGCCTGCGGCCTCGTGGTGATGCGTCGCGGATGCAGGGCTTCCGCATGAGTGAACATGCGACGCCTTCGGGGCCAACCCTGGAGGCTGGGTTTTGGAGTCGGCAGATGCTCGATCGGCTCCCTAATGGCTTCTGCCTGTTCTGCGGTGATGAGTATGCCGACGCCGACATGGCCGTTTCGTTACGGGCAGCCGGTGGTCGGGTGGTGCTTGAGCCCGAGTCGAGAATCATGGCGGGGCCTGAGCGGGCCAAGTTACAGCCCGCGTTCAAGGCGGGGCTGTTTGGCGAGCGACTCTTTTGGCGGTCACTGGCGGCAGAGCCGATTCTGTCGGCGTTAGCTTTGCATCTCTTCGAAATTGTGCGGCATGCGGTGATGCGGGCGCCGCTGGGCACGCTGCCGATGCTGTCAGGACGGCTGGTGGCGCTGTTGCAGTTTGGCTGGTACATCCCGCGGTTTCGGGAACTCAGGCGGCTGATGCAGGGCCAGACAGCCACGTTGAACCAGCCGGTGGGGCTTGAGCCTGCCGGTGGTGGCAGTCGCACGCTCCGATTTGAAGAGGGGCATGTGCGGACGGGTCGTCCTCCTCGTCGTCGCAAGCAGCCGCTGAAGCGTACTGCCTAAGCGGCCGGCGGGCCTCAGCGAACATAGGCCCTACGCAATCGCGAGCCCCCCGCGACCGCAGGCCCTACGCGACCGCGAGCCGGTCGCAAGAAAACCATCAGACGACCCGTGATTTTCCGTGGTTTGAACAGGTGGGTCGTGAGGCCTGATGCATGGGAACCGCCACGATTGCCGGGCCGCGGGTGCTGGCCTTGCGGGGAATTGGCGGCGGGTTTGGGAACCGCTGGCTCGGCGAGCAGGCGGGTGCTAGACTTCGGCAGCGACGCGAGCAGCGGCCGATCTTTTAGCTGTTTTTGCTGATGGCTTCCGGCAAACGTGCCCCGCGTCAGCAGACGCCCTCGTAGCTCAATTGGATAGAGC
>RGBY01000420.1 GCA_009919445.1 Planctomycetia bacterium | reverse complement strand
ATTGCCAACAGCCACGTCAAAACCAGAGCCGTTCCCGAAATCAAAATCGTTGGCCCTACCCGTTCGCCAATGAGCTGCGTCACCGGCTGCTTACGGGTGATCGACCGCCCGAAATCACCGCGGACCACCTTGCTGAGCCACTGCAGATAGCCCACCGGCCAGGGCTTATCGAGCCCATAAATCTCGAGCATCCGTTGCTGGTCCGCAGGATTGAGCTTGCGGCTGGGATCACTCTCACCAAGCTGCACGGTAAGCGGGTTTCCCGGCATGGACCGAGCCAGGCCGTAAACGATCAACGTGATCACGGCAAGCGTGACCAGCCCCAGCAGCACCCGCCGCAGCAGGAAGGTCACCATTAGTCACTCCTGCCGGGGCTTCCAGAGGCTGCCAAAGCCAGGTGAATAGTGGTAGGGCCCACGGGGCGAGAAGACATAGCCACGAAGGTCTTTGGAGAAGCCATAAAAACTATTTCGCCAAAAGAGCCAGGTATAGGGTTGATCGTCATACAGGATCTCCTGAATGCGGGCATACTTCTCTGCCCGCTTGGCTCGATCAAATTCCTGACGCCCTTCCTCAAAGAGCCTGTCGACTTCTGGATTGGAATAGTTACAGAAGTTCCGCATCGCGCCAGTCTTCCAGAGGTTTTCCGACGTGTCTGGATCTGTTCCCGACCCCCACCCGCCGAAGTAGGCCTGAAACCGGTGGTTCTGAGTGAGGTCCTGCAGAACTGTCGATTCGACGGGCCGCACATTAAGGCGAACACCGATCTGGTCAAGGTTCTCTTTCAAGAGCGTGCAGATGGCAATCCGCAGTGGCTGCTGGTTGACGACGATCGAAAACTCAAAGGGAACACTCCGGCCGTCAATCTCTTTGTCCCGGATACCGTCGTTGTCTCGATCAATCCAGCCTGCTTCATCAAGTAACGCCTCGGCCTTATCAAGGTCTTGCCTGTAGGGCTCAAGATTCTTTGTAGAAGCCATCCAGGCACCAGGATGAAAGCAGCCGGTGCATGGCTTGTAGAGGCTGTAGCAGAGCTTCTCGAGCATCTCGTCGTGATGGAATGCATAACTCATCGCTCGCCGCACCCGACGGTCACGAAAGAAGACTGTGTCGATATTCCAGCCAAAGTGAAAGCTCACCCACTCGGGGGCGGTCGCCTTGGTGTTGCGGTCGTAGAAGTCATCGTCGACCGTCTGCGTCATCCACTGCTCAGGCTGCAAAATCATCTCATCGATTTCGCCTTTTTTCAGGGCCAGCAGGGTTGTGTTGGGGTCCTCAATGATGCGGAAGCGAATCTCCTCGAAATAGGGCTCCTCGCGAACCTGTTTGCCATTTACCCGCGCCCAGTTCTCCCGCCGCCTGAGCACAATCTGCTGGCCTCGCTGCCGCTCCACAATTTCATACGGCCCCCCGCAGACAGGCGACTGTTCCAGCCGGACGTGCTCAGCCGAATCCTTCAGCGTTGGATCAGCCTCCCAGGTTTCCGCGTAGATATGCCGGGGAAGCACGGGGAAATTGATGTTCCAGACGTTCGTGGCCAGTGCCTCCTTGTGGAAGAACACCACCGTCTGGTCGTCATAGGCCTCGACCCACCGCAACTGGTCGGTGCCACTGCGGACTGCCGGCACCGGCACCCGGGGGTCCATGATG
>RGBY01000419.1 GCA_009919445.1 Planctomycetia bacterium | reverse complement strand
TCGAGCAGGCTCTCCCGCGAGCCGGGCACCCGCAGCATGTCGCCAAAGGAACAGAAGGTGACCTCCGGCCGGCGGGCAATGGCCAGGGCCCGGTCGATCGTCTCGACCGGCGTCACGCAGACCGGGCAGCCGGGCCCGTGGATCAGCTCAACCTCCGGTGGCAGCAGCTGGTCGATGCCGTTGCGGATGATCGAGTGGGTCTGGCCCCCGCAGACCTCCATGATCGACCAGGGCCGGGTAACCAGCCTGCCGATTTCGGCAGCCAGCCGCCGGGCCTTGGGGCCATCACGGTATTCGGCCAGATGTTTCACTACGGCTCCGCTCCTAGGCCATAGTCAGCCGAGCAGTCAGCCCGCCTGAGCTCCTCGAGTCCTTCCTCAAGCATGCCGAGTTCCTCAAAGGTCTTCAGCGTCTCTTTGGCCGAGGCCTCGTCAATCTTGCTGATGGCAAAGCCAACGTGGACGATCGTGTAATCACCGACGGCGATCTCTGGTAGGCAGGCCAGGCAGACCTCTTTCACCACACCACCAAAGTCGACCCGGCCCATTCGGGTGCCCTGCTCTTCATAAATCGCTTCAACTCGTCCGGGTACGGCAAGACACATTTCAAGACGCCCCCTGATCGTGCCGCCGGTTTTGACCACTGGTTTTTTGATGAGCAGATTGCTGGCCGGCAGGGTGACCAGCTTCCTGTGCAGGATGAACCAGTGCCTGCAGTCGAGCAAGCAGACCTGCGGCCAGTTCCTCAACCGCGCTGGCCACCGCCGGCGTGACAGGGTCTCCCAGTGAAAACTTTTGCCCTTCGATCAGAAACACCGTCATCCTCTCCGGCATCGACTGGCAAAACTGATCAGCAACGGCGATTGCCTGATCCCACCGCAGTGTATGAAAGTTGGGACTCCTCGCCTCTGCCTGACTGGCAATCTCTTGCTGATTCAGCTCAAAGATGGTCCCGGGGGGATGCCCTGAATGGCAGGCGTCAACCAGAATCACCTCGCTGGCATCTTGGAAGGCGAGTGCTGCGTCGATTCCACTGGTACCGGCATCAAAGCAGACCACCTGCCTCGGCAGCTTTGCAGCAGTGAGTCCATCAAGTGCCTCCGTGGAGCCCGATCTCGGGTCGATTAATTGCATTTCATGAGCCTTCAGGACCTTGCCATCATGGAATCGCTTCTCCACAGGCCAAGCAGTACCGCATGCTGCCAGACACTTTTGGCGAGTCCTTCCACGTATTGCCATTATTCTTCATAGACAGACGTGTCGGCAATGACACCGAAGAGTAGACTTTGCTCGTGCACGAACTTTCACTGGCTATGTCGATCGTCCAGACCGCCACTGAGCTGGCCCGACAGGAGGGAGCAGCCCGGGTCGAGAACGTCACCGTCCGCATCGGCCACCTTTCCTGTGTCCACGAAGAGGCCCTGCGGCAAGCGTTTATGCTAACTCGGGAAAAAACGCCTTTGGCCGAATCCAGTCTAAGCGTCATTCCGGTACCAGTTCGCATCTGGTGCCCAACCTGTCACACCGAACGAGAGTTACCCAGCATGCAGCAGTTTGTCTGCCCCATCTGTGCTACCCCGAGTGGCGACATTCGTGCTGGGCAGGAACTGGAAATTGAAAGCATTTCAATTGATGACATCACTTTAAAGGAC
>RGBY01000418.1 GCA_009919445.1 Planctomycetia bacterium | reverse complement strand
GTCACCTACAGCGCTGGCCCCGCAGTTTCGGCTACTCCAAATAGCTTCGAAGAAAGCAACGGCCGGGTCGGCCCAGAATTTCGTGGAAACAAGCTGCTTGCGAATTCGACCAACGGCGTCTTCATCGCCATTGCGACAGAGTTTGGCTCGCCACTGGACAAACTCGATGTTTCGGCCCGTTTTGCCAGCACTGAAGTCACCTATGTCTTGCAAGAGAACCTGGTCATTGCTGGTGGATCGGGCTCGTATTACGAGGATGAAAACGGTGACATTCGGGCTCGTGCCAGCGGCCGTTTGCAGATTGACCCGGGTGTGGTCGTCAAACTGCAAGGCAGCCGCATTGAACTTGAGCGAGGGGCTTCGCAACTGATTGCAGAAGGCGTGGGCAATGACCGAGTGATCTTCACAAGCCTCGGTGACAATCGGTTCGGTGCCGGGGGCGATTTTGATACCAACGGCAACCTGCCTAATAAGTTCAATGAAGAGGCTGCCTGGACGCCAAACGGCACACTCACCACCGGCGATTGGGGCGGCATCGTCCTGAACGCTGGTGCCTCAGCCAGCATTGCTGATGCCTACCTGACCTTCGGTGGCGGTGAGGTGCCAATCGAGGGCGGTCTGGATGACTTTAATGTGGTTGAAGTTCACCAGGCAGACTTGCGGCTGGTGAATACGCGCATTGAGGCCAATGCCTCTGGCCTGGCCGAGACGAATCGGAATCATCGTGGTGCCAACGAAGCGGCCACGATCTTTGTTCGCGGTGCCCAGCCGATCATTTTCGGCAACGATTTCCGAAACAATGCCGGAGCAATGATCTCGGTCAATGCCAACTCGCTCAATGATCTGGAGCAAGGTGATAGTGGTGGCCAGACGGGTTTCGTTCGCCGCTATGAGCAGTATGACGACAATCGGGGTCCGCTTCTTCGGGGCAATCGTGTCTCATATGACACGATTGACGGTGACGCCCTCGCTGGCCTTGCGGTTCGGGCCGAAGAAATCACGGTGGAGAGTGTCTGGGACGATACCGACATCGTGCATGTGGTCACGGACGAGATCATCGTCAATAACTTCCATACGGCTACTGGGCTGCGGCTGCAGAGCGACACCGCGGCTAGTCTGGTCGTCAAACTTGACGGTCCTGATGCTGGCTTTACTGCTTCGGGTGAACTGCTCGACATCGACGACCGCATTGGCGGGACGGTGCAGGTCGTCGGCCAGCCGGGCTTCCCGGTCGTGCTTACGTCACTGGCCGATGACTCAATTGGGGCCAGCGTTGACCTCCTCGGTTTCCCCGTGACCGATACCAATGTCGATGGTACCACGACGACGCCTGCCTCAGGGGACTGGCGAAGCCTGAAGTTCCTGCCGCTGGCCAATGATCGCAACGTTGCCGTATTGAATGAGACCGAGCTGCCATACACCAGCGGTCAGGATGACAACAACGTCGTCATCTCGGCCGAAGCACTGGGTATTCTGGCCCCGAACTACGCCACCGGCACGAACACCTGGGAGTCTGCCCAGGAGAAGACGGGCGACGAAAACCGGCGGCAGGGCTTCGAGGTGCATGGGGCGATCGCCTACGACGACCCGACGGATATCGATATCTACACCTTCGACGGCTACGCCGGTTCAGAGGTCTGGATCGATGTCGAT
>RGBY01000417.1 GCA_009919445.1 Planctomycetia bacterium | reverse complement strand
GGATAAGACTGATCGGGCTGCTGATATTCCAGGCCTGGAGCGAGGAGTGGAGTACGAGATCCAAATCCGAGCAGTCAATGACGTCGGCAATAGCCCATGGCGTGAAGCGACGTTCACCGCTCCCGATGTTCCCGCAGCTCCGACTGGGCTGCAGGCAATCGTGGCTCAGGATGAACTAGGTGCCATTGAACTATCGTGGGCTGCTCCGGCAGTCGGGGCTGGTGAGCTTGCCATTGTTGACTACGTCATTGAGCAGAGCACAGATGGTGGCAGTTCATGGAGTTTGGTCAGTGATGACGTTAGCACCGCGATAACTTTCCGCGTAACAGAGCTTGATCGCGGTGACGGTGAGCATGTCTTCCGGGTTGCCGCGAAGAACATTCTTCCCGGTGTGCCGAACAGTGAACTGACCTACTCCGCTTCCTCAGTCGCTGTGCGTCCACTGGGACGATCGCTCGCAGTGCAGTCGCTGACACCATCGGCTGGCGACCAACAGGCCGTCATCAGTTGGACGGCACCGGCTGATACGGGTGGCCTGCCCATCACGAACTATCTTGTTGAGCAAGATGATGGAGCCGGTGATTGGAGCACTGTCGGAACGGGAACCTCCACTGAGCTGTCCCGAACGGTGACTGGGCTGACCAATGGCCAAAGTTATCGGTTTAGAGTGACCCCGCAGACCACACTTGGACAGTCAACGCTTAATGGAGCGGTGTCCCTTACTGAGCTGGTTATGCCATTTGGCGTGCCGAGCGTACCGACAGGTTTGGTGGTCTCCGGTGGAGTCGGCCGACTGACGGCTAGCTGGACGGCGAGTAGTCCGAACGGTCGGGTGGTGAGTGACTATGTGATCCAGTGGGCAGAGGCAGCAAACGGCCCATGGAATACCTATCCCGACGGATCTGGCACTGCGACCTCAGTTGATCTCATCGCCGGCACAGCCGCGAGTGACACGGGTGAAATCCTGCCTGCCGATCTTGGCTGCTCCAACTGCTCCGACTGGCCTTACAGCAAGTGTGAATCCAGATGGAACGATTGGATTGGTGTGGTCAGCACCGGCCAATGACGGTGGTTCTGACGTGACAGACTATCTGATCGGCTATCGTCTCACTGGTGAGACGAGTTGGACACCTTATGACGATGGTGAAAGTCCGAACCGCACTGCTACCGTGTCGGGCCTCTCTCGAGATGCTGGATTCTATGTTTTCCGAGTTGCCGCTGTGAACGCCATTGGTGAAGGCGCTGCTTCGTTGCCTTCAAATGCAGTGCGACCGTTGGCGACTGCTGGCCCAGTTGCTGAGCTCGCAGTAAAGCCCGGCAATGAGCAACTGACAGCGACTTGGAATCCGCCGCTCGATAACGGTGGGGCGACAGTGTTTGACTACGAGATCGAGTATAAGAATGAAGCGGGAACTGCCTGGTCTATTTTCCCTGACGGCAGAAGCACCGCTTCCAGTGTAACTATTCCCAATTTGGTAAATGGAGTCAGCTATATTGTCCGCGTCCGACCCGTGAACTCCGTTGGTCGAGGAGCCTTCACGGAATCAGACGCAGAAATGCCGTATGGTCTACCGGGCGTGCCGACAGGTTTGGTGGTTTCCGGTGGGGTTGGTCGCCTGACGGCTAGCTGGACGGCGAGTAGTCCGAACGGTCGGG
>RGBY01000416.1 GCA_009919445.1 Planctomycetia bacterium | reverse complement strand
GGGGCTGTTGCTGCCGGCGGTCCAGGTTGCCCGAGAGGCAGCTCGCCGAAGTGCCTGCACCAACAAACTCAAGCAGATGGCGCTGGGTGTTCACAACTATGAAAGCAGCAATGGCAAACTGCCACATGGGTCGATCCACTATGACTCACGGTCGAACGAAGGCCAGCTCCGTGGTTGGACCTGGGTGTATCTCATCCTGCCCTACATGGAAGAACAGGAGCTCTTCGATAGAGGTGCGGTGCAAAGCGGTGAGACCCGCGAAAATGCGGCGCGTGGCCGCCGACTGAAAGATGACTCTTGCAGTTGGATGCTATGCCCCGCCGCTTGTGGTGGGCCTGTCAGTGGCCGCCAGTCGCATGTTGCTGCCTGCCCGTGGCCAAGCCCCTACGAAAGCTACCTCAGGGAAGTGGGGGGCAGGTCGGGTGACCCCGGTGGCTGGTACTGCACGAACCAGCCGAATTGGATTTTTGGCATGTTCATCGGTGTCGACGCCTCAGGGGCAAATGGAGAAGCTGACGAACGCACCATGACGATTCGCCTGACCGATGTGACCGATGGCCTGAGCAAGACGATCATGCTCGGAGAGACCTCCAAGGACCACCTGCGGCGGGCATGCTGCGGCAGTGCCTCGAATGGCATGGGCAACTCGTTCGGTGATGCCCTTGCCATGCTGCCGACCAATACGGGCGTGCCGATCAACTGGGGGCCAGGCCCGGCGGGCTGTGAAGATGGCTCCTGGACATACAGCAATGGGTTTAAGTCACAACATGCGAGCGGGGCAAACTTTGCATTCGGTGACGGAACGACCAAGTTTGTCAATGAAAATGTCAGCATGAGAACCTACGTTCGCATGGGCCACAAAAGCGACGGTTCCGTCTACAGTGCTGACTTCTAAGGTGGAGGGAAGCTCTACTGAGGACCGGCCATGGGCAAGCCATTCAATACACGTCATCTCCGGAAAGGGCTCGCGATGCTGGCCTGCCTCACGGCGGGCCTCAGCATTGGCTGTGGGAATGGTCTGCATGAGGTGACGGGTGTCGTGCTGGTTGATGGCAAACCAGCGGCCTCCGGCGTTCAGGTGCTGTTTTTGCCGGAAGGCAATGCTCGCGTGGCCACCGGTTCTGTTGCTGCCGATGGCAGTTTTGTCATGCAGACAGACCAGAAGACGGGCGTCATGCCGGGGGACTATATCGTCACCCTCGTGAACTCAACCGAGTCCATTCCGCGGCCTGGGACCCCGGTCGATGAGTCAACGGGCTCAGCTCCGCGGGACTTTTTCACGTATTCAGCCGCCGTGCAGAAACTGCTCGACAGGCCTCCCACCGGGGCGGGCTGGATTCCAAAGTCCTATGCCGACATGCAGCAGTCGCCGCTCCGGGTCAAGGTCCCGCAAGACGGAACACCACTGACCTTTGAGGTTCCAGCAAACACGGGTGATAACTAGGGATTGCCAGCAAGCTGTCAGGCTGAGCACACCACGGGTACGTAGGCGTTTTCTTCTCTCATGCAGGCTGGGGGTTCCGATGTACCAACACTCGACACTGTCCGGGCGGACACCGCGTCGTGGTTTTACGCTGATTGAACTGCTCGTTGTCATCGCCATCATCGGCGTGCTCGTGGGGCTGTTGCTGCCGGCGGTCCAGGTTGCCCGAGAGGC
>RGBY01000415.1 GCA_009919445.1 Planctomycetia bacterium | reverse complement strand
AACAGTCAGCGTGGGGTTGGTGAGACTGTCGATCACATACGCGCCGGGAATGACAGTCAGGGCGAATTCGACTGGCTGACGGGCCCGGAGTGGGAGCGGCAAGACGTCGGCATTTCCGATCGCCTCAAATGGATCTTTGAAGGACCATTCATTATCAAGCCGCCAACGATGCTCGGCACCACTGGCATGCCTGACAAACGCAACGTTCTTGCCCGCGATCGTCTCGGCACCCAGCAACGACCATGCTGCCAACTGCTGCCTGACTGGCTGCCCTCTGAACCGTAGCCGGTGGTTATTGGCGTAGAACAGACCATCCCGATTCCGACTGAGCCGTACCTCGCCCTCCTGCTCGATCGGCTCAAGCGCCGCAAAACCTCCACCTACGGGCGTGGCTGCCACACGGCCTTCATCGAGACTAGCCGTCTTAATCGTGATGGGCGTCTCATCCGCAAGGACGTCGACCGTGAAGGTGAGCGTTGCAATCGCCTCCTGATCGGGAAGTGGACGAGACGAGGCAATACCCAAACGGAGACGGCCGGGCTCAATGACATTGGCAACCACAAACATGCTGCCGTCATTGGTCCCTGCCGTGACGTCACTCTCGGTGATTGAGACCGATGCTGGGTCGTACTCTATCAGGGCGTTGAGTGAATAAATCTCCTCAGCACCTCGATTCAAGACGAGTGGCAGCGGCAGGCTTGTCCCGGGCAGAATATCGAGTGTTTCAAGGGACAGCGTGGCCGTTGAGTTTGGCGTGATGGTCTGCGTGGACGTGATGCTTGAGATTGACGAGGCCCCTTGTGGCTCAGTGGTGCCCCAGTTGCCCGAGACGTCACCAATCAAAATCGCTGTGAAATCCTGCCCTGTCCGGTCAGAGGTTAAATCGGCATAGGTTCGCTCTGCCGGCACGAAGTCCCAGTACTTGCCCGCCCCCGGGAAACGCCCCGGAATGAGCCCGACTGATTTCTGCAGGATGTACGAAGCGTCAAGTGCACTCACGCTGCCATTGCGATTCACATCTGCGGCCAGACGCTGATTGTTGTTCAGCGTGATCAGACCAGCCGCACTTCTCAGCACAAGCGACGCATCAAATGCGGTAATGTCGGCAACTTCATCATCCTTCGCTGCAGACAGCACGTAGCCATCTCGACGGAGCCCATCAAACGCAAACGTGCCGTCACTAGCCGTCGCGGTAGTCGTGACGCCCAACCCGCTATTTTCCAGCGAAAGGGTGGCAGCACCGAGTGACTGCCCACCGGTGTAGTAGCGAACGGTGCCACCAACACTGAAAACATCGTTGACGGTGAAAGCCCCGTTGGCCGTCTCTGTCGAAATGGCACCGTCATTGAGGCTGACGCTTGTGATCGTCAGAGCAGTTGAGGCAAGTGCCTCTCCGACGACATTGAAGGTGACATACGCGAGAGCACCGGTGGCAGACACCGATGTGGCAGCCGCTGCCGTAATCACCACCTGCCCGGGCGTTGCCGTATTTGCTTCAAGTGCCCACCCATTTGCGAGGGCACCGGTTCGCACCGACTGAGCCGTGAGCACCGCTGCATCAAACGTGATCGTAAGTTCTGCCGCGAGCAATCCCTCAACATCGCTCAATGAAATGGGCACCTCAATGGTGGCCCCCGTGTCTGCGGTCACGCTGGGCATGCTGACGACGACACCATCAGA
>RGBY01000414.1 GCA_009919445.1 Planctomycetia bacterium | reverse complement strand
GACTCCTTGAGAAATTGCATTTTTTTCGGTGGGATGCGAATGCCAGACTGCATTGTCATCGCCTCGGACGGGGTGATGGTGCTGGCACCTGCAGCAAAGTTCTCTGGATGAAGCCCTTGCAGAAACGACACGACTGGTCTGTTGAGATCAGCCATCGTGAGATGCCCAAGCTGAATAGCGCGGCCGATGGCCAAGGCCGTATACGACTTGGTGATGGACATCTGAAAGTGGGGGTAGTTGATGCGGCCACGACGGAAGTACGACTCGAACAACAGCCGGCCGTTGGCCCAGAGCAGCAGGCTGTCGATTTCGCCATGATCGCCCGCCGCGATTTCCTCGGCGAAACGAAGCACTGCAGCCTTGTTGCCACCGTCTTTGCCAAGTTCCCCTACGGCAAGACCGTCGTTCCTGGCCTGTGGGGCGGGGGCAACGTAGGCGGCATTCAGGTCAGGCAGATCTTGCTCGGCAGCATATGAGACCTCGATGGTGCTGAGGTCAGCTTCGGGCGGGCTTTTTGCGGTGGAATGTGGCGGGTTTCCTCGATGGTAGGGCCGTGTCTTGCCGAAGGCAGGATCTTTCGGGCCAATATCTCTGCTCCAGCCAGCCGCATTCGGTGGCAGTTCTGCTGCCCACGCTGTCAGCTGTTTTTTCATGGCGGCAGCGCGGTCAGGCATGCTCTGGAAAAGGTCCTGCGTTTCGCCGATGTCATGACGAAGGTTGTAGAGGGAAAAGCCACTGCCAGCATCGTTGCTGAGGAGTTTGAAATCGCCTTGTCGGATTGCACTCCTTGGCCCCCAGCTCCAAAACAGACTCTCATGAGGCGGTTGTTCGGCGGTGCCGTTGAGGAAGGGCAGGAGATCGACCCCGTCGAGCTTCCACTCTGGGTTGATCGAGCCGCCGGCTGCTGCCAGGACCGTTGGTAGAATGTCTAGTGAACTTACGGGGTCGCGATAGACGCTTCCGGCAGCAATCGTGCCGGGCCACCGCATGCAGAATGGCACGCGGATGCCGCCTTCCCAGAGGGTGCCCTTTTTCCCCCGCAGCGGTGTGTTCGGTGAGTGTTCATGGCCCCCGTTGTCGCTGAGGAAAATAACCAGGGTGTTTGCATCGAGATTGTGGCGTGCGAGTGCTTGAAGAACCTTGCCCACATTTTCATCGAGTGATGCCAGCATCACCTTGACGAGCCGGCGATCATGGTTGGTTTCGTCAGGATATTGGCCGAAGATTTTTTCGGGAGCCTGGAAGGGGCCGTGGATGGCATGAAAGGGCACGTAGCAGAGAAAAGGCTGTTTGTGATAGGTGTCAATGAAAGCAACTGCTGCGTCACCGATCGCGTCTGTGAGGTAGTCGCCGGCATCGGTCGCAAGCACACCGTTTTGGAGAAGTTCGTCAGGCCTGCTGCTCCGTCGCAACCGCGGCTGACTGATGGCATCACGATTATGAAAGATTGGATTGTGAGGCCGGTTCAGGTCGGCAAGGTAGTTTGATGCCCCGTTATTGAATCCATAGAATTCATGCCAGCGGGAGAAGGGCATTTGGGCTTCTGTTTCGCCGTCATGGGATTTTCCGAAAAAGCCGGTTTTGTATCCCAGGCCAGCGATACGCTCAGAGAGAATAGGTTCGCTGGTTGGGATGCCAGCCTCTGCAGCATCGGCCCTACGGTAAGGACCGGGATTATCA
>RGBY01000413.1 GCA_009919445.1 Planctomycetia bacterium | reverse complement strand
ATGCTTGAGTGGTACCAGCCCGGAGCCACCCTCACTGAAACGGCAAAGCTGCTTGAACAACTGTTCGCAGAGTCACTCGGCACCACGGGGCTTGAACGGACAAGCTGCACTGCTGTCTTTGAGCAATTTCTCGGAGTTGACCCAGTCACCACCGATGCCGATGGCATGGCAGCTGCGGTCGAACAACAGGGATTACAACTACCAGAAGGGCTGACCAAACTTTCCGATTCAGCCCGTTGGAGCCTCTGCTTCAACCTGCTGCTAGCTGAGGTCGTTTCCCCACAACTCGGGCATGGTCGACCGACGATGCTTGAAAGCTGGCCAGCAGCTGAGGCAGCCTTTGCCAGACTCGATCAACATGATCCAAGGCTCGCACGACGCTTTGAGGTCTTTGTCAAGGGTGTCGAGTTGGTCAATGGCTGGGAAGAAGAACCCTCGCCAGCCGTCCTGCGCAACCGCATCGATGCCACTAACGCCCTCCGCAAAGCTGATGGTCGCCGGGTACTGCCAACTCCCAACCGGCTATTGGCTGCTCACGGCGAAGCCATGCCCGAAGGCGTCGGTGCAGCTCTGGGATTTGATCGACTCGTGATGCTTGCGGCAGGCAGCGAGTCGATCGATCAGGTTCGAGGATTCTCTTCGACAGACGCCTAAGAACTACCCATCCGGATTGAACCGGATGATCCGCCAGCGTTCCACGAGTTGCGTGCCTGTCGCCCCAGGCGTCAACAATGGGACTCGTATAGTCTCTGGTTGCACCATCAGTTCAACCTGCTGAGGTCGCCCCGTTACAGCCGCTCCGTCACAATCGCTCAGTGCGAGCGTCACCCGCCAACTACCGGCGGCATAGGTATCGTCACGGCGGCAGCCTGCCACAACTGCCTCACGACAACTTGCCCTTCGTCGGCGTAATCGTGTGCTTCTCGCCCGCCTTCAGCAAAGGGGTCATCCGCAGCCGGTAAAGCAGCCGGTGAGCAGAAGTCATGGGCTTCAGTCCAACGGCCCGCCTGAACGGCCTGCTGCCAGCTGCTGACTGTTTCGATCGCCCGCGCTCGACCAATCCAGTGATCGGTTACGGTAAACCCGATTGCCTGGCAACCAAACCCAACAGCCAACGCGAGACCTGACAACGCCAAGGCCCGACCGGCTTTGGGCGGTGTGCCGGCCGCAGTATCCCGCAACGCGACCACAGCAAGCCCGGCAGCCAACAGCGGAACGACCCAGAGCGCCTGACTTGTCAGTGCCAGCGCCGAAAGACCACCTCCAACCAGTGCCAACACCGCCGGCGTGCTTACCGGCCGATACGACAGCTGCTCATCGCCGCCTTCATCCAACGGTGTCATCCTCTCATCCCCCGTCCACCAGTCTCAGCCACTACCCAGTTCGTCGCGATGATGCGGTTTTGTTTTTCTTCTTCGATGTGAACACTCGCTGCATTTCGTCGAGTGAAGTCACTCCGGCAAGCACCAGTTCCATGCCGTGCTCCCGCATTCCCCGGAAGCTATCTTCGCCAGCCGCCTTGCGAAGCTCTGCCGGTCCGGCCCGTCGGGCAATTTCCTTCCGCAGCGGTGTTCCGGTGGCCAATTCAAATGCCCCCGTTCGACCAAGAAAACCTCGCCCCGAGCAGAAGCGGCAGCCACCATGTTCAGAAACATTCCTGATGTGCGGCACGTCTTCAGCAGTTTTGC
>RGBY01000412.1 GCA_009919445.1 Planctomycetia bacterium | reverse complement strand
CTGCAGCGGAACGACGTGTGCGGTGTCAGTATTGTTGAGAGGATTTGGGTCTGTCGTGGTCGTCGCCACCTTGGCGGTATTGTCGATCGCCGCAATCACCCCAGAGGTTGGAGTGTCGACTGTTACCTGCACCGTCAACTGTTTTTGACCAACAGGGAAGTTATTGCCAAGAATCCAGGTGACCTCTCGCGTGCTGGCGTTATAGCTGCCGCTGTCACTTGACAAGACATACGTCACTCCCGCGGGAATGGTGTCAGTGACGGTCACATCCTGGGCGAGGCTGGGGCCAGCGTTATCGACTGTAATCGTGTAGATGAGCGTATCACCGACATTCGGTGCTGCATTGTCGACCGTTTTGCTCAAAATCAGGTCGGCCTGCTGAGGGGTGGTTGGGGTCTTCGCCGAGTTGTTCCGGTTGTTGGGGTCCCAGACGTCGCTTGTGGTAATCGTGACGGTGTTGAATTCCGTCGCGGTGCTGGTGCTCTTGACGTCAACAGTAATGGTCAGCACTAACGGAGTGGTCACAGTGGCGGACAGCGGCACCGTCCCCACGTCCCAGATCCAGGTGCGTCCGGTCGGGTCAGCAGCAAGGTCTTGTGAAAAAGTGGTCCCCGCTGGTGCACTAATGTCAGAAGGGGCTGGCGGGTCAACATTCGCGGGGAAGACATCCGTTACCTTGACGCCCGTCGCCTCAGACGTGCCGAGGTTGAAGAGACTCACGGTGTAAGTGACGCGAGTGCCAGCGTTGGGCGTTGGGTCGCTCGTCGTCTTCTTCACGCCGAGATCGGCGTACTTTGGGGTCACCGTGGCGTCGTCACGATTGTTGCCCGGATCGGGGTCGGGCTCGACGGCATTCGTCACCGCGGCCGAATTGACCCGCTGCTGGGTCGAGATCGAGCCCGGCGGTCGGGAAGGTGTCGGTGATTTCAACGCCGGTAGCCGTATCAGGGCCGTTGTTAGTGACGGTCACGGTGAAGGTGATGGTGTCGCCGACGTTGGGTGTGGGGTTATCGACTGTCTTTATCACCTCGAGATCGGCCGTGTTGACGGTGATCGTCGCAGTGTCGGTCGTGACGTAGTTATTGAGCTGACCCTGGCTGGTTGAGCCCGATCCGGTTCGCTCCCAGGCGTTTGGGTTGTTGGGTGTGATCTGGCCGGGGGCACCGTTGAGGCTTGTCCAGCGGACCTCGTTGGTGTTGGTGATCTGCTGGCTGGGGGTGAACTGCCCCTGGAGCGTGCCAGTCACCGTCAGCGTGATCGTGCGGCCACTCGGATTCTTCTCAAAGTCAAAGGGCGTTGTCGTGCTGATGGTGCTGCCAGCCAGCTGAAAGTTCGCCGCAGTGACCACACCGGCGGTATCGACCACCGAGGTGAGGGCCGGCGAGGCAATCTCTGGTGGCAGGGTGTCGGTGAGCGTGGCGCCAAACGCATCGGTGTCGCTGGCCGCCGCCTGCTCGATGACAATCGTGTAGGTGACCGGGTCGCCGGGGTTTCCCCCGAAGCCACCCACTGACACCGTCTTGGTGGCCGCCAGCTTCGGCTCGATCACCGCGACCTGGCGATTCTGGGCGTTGTTTGACCAGTTGGACCCATTCTCCCAGTAGAGCCGGGCCCGATTGTTCGGCCGTGTTCCCGAAATGTTGTTGTTCACGTTGAGCACAACGGTCTCAACGAAAAAGGTGATGGTCTCGTCGGTCGAGCTGTCGGT
>RGBY01000411.1 GCA_009919445.1 Planctomycetia bacterium | reverse complement strand
AGCTCGGGCTTGTAGTCGAAGGTATCCACATGCGAAACGCCGCCATCCATGAACAGAAAGATGACATGTTTTGCGCGTGCCGGCAGGTGAAGCCCGCTGATCGGCTTCACTCCGTTGGCTGTCGCTAAGCCTGAGAAGGCAAGCCAGCCAAATCCGAGGCCGGCGCTGGTCAGGACCTCCCGGCGAGTACAGGCTGGGCCGACCCGGCCAGGGCAGTTCGGGAACATCGACGGTGACGGTGGCAAGGCCTTTGAGAACAGACGGTCATTTGACATGGCTAAATTCCGGCATCAGCAGGATGGTGTGGGTGACGGCCTGCCAGGCCGCATATTCGCTGTTTTGGGGAAATGCAGCCTGTGATGCGGCCGCCACCGCTTGCAGGCCGGTCTGTTCATCGACCGTTGGAGGACGGCCAAGGCCTTCTTCGAACAGGGCCTCGATGCCCCGGGGCAGATCACCGGCACTGGCCGCGTGATGCTTCCTCGCCCAAGAGTCGGCCATGGCCCGCACGAAGGGATCGTTAAGCAGGGCCAGCGCCTGCTCCGGCACAGTTGAGCGGTCTCGAATGCCGACGGTGACCTGGGGGCTCGGCTGGTTGAAGACCGCGAGAAATCGTGGTGGCTCCATCAATGTCATCCGCAGATAAATACTCCGGCGTCCATTTCCGTCAAGCGGTCCTGAGAAGAGTCGTTTGGCGGCATCCTCGGTGGTTCTGAAGGGATCTGTCGGTGGACCGCCGATGTCGGGATTGAGGCGTCCTGCCACAGCCAGCATGGCGTCACGGATCGCCTCGGCTTCCAGCCGGTGAGCTGGCCAGTGGTGCCAAAGCCGATTGTCGGGGTCGCTGGCAACCGCAGCGGGGCTGGCTTCGCTTGCCTGCTGCCAGGTCGCAGAGGTCACAATGCGAGAAATCAGTTTTTTGATCGACCACCCCTCCTCGACAAATTGCTTGGCGAGCGTGTCAAGCAATTCTGGATGGCTCGGCCGATCACCCAGATGGCCAAAATCATCCGGGGATCGGACGAGTGGTGCACCAAAAAGATGGTGCCAGACGCGGTTGACCAGAACCCGTGCAGTCAGCGGATTGTGTGGGTGAACGAGCGACCGGGCAAGGCTGAGCCGGCCACTCGCGGTCGTCGGTGGAAGCTGGCTGAGTTCCTGGAGAAACCGGATCGTGCCGCGAGGAACCGCGGCCCCTCGGACTGCCGGATCGCCCCGTTGAAAAATGGTGGCGTCGGCAGCCTCGTTCCAGTCATCGAGGGCACCGATTGTTCGGTCGGGTTCCAACCTGGCTTCGGCTTGGCGGTACTGGCTGACGAGTTGGGCAAGTGCCGGATCGGCCAAAGCGCGATTGTCGAGCCAGCGATTGGTCAGTGCCTCGTTGATCACCATCACGTCATCGGCGGAACAGGTTTGGGTGGCCCAGTTCTCGATTGCAGTGACGATGCGGTCGGCAACGAGGGCGGGAAGCTCTTCGGTCGTCGCAGCCTGGTCGAGAACCCCGAGAAACCGCCCCAATTCATCCCGCGGTGGGCTGTCGGCCGGGTGGGCATAAACCCGTGTGACCCCAAACCATGATCGCGGGTCCTGTTCGTCAGCGAGGCTGAAGCCCGGATAGCCCGACCGCGGCGGGAAATAATTGTCAAAGGCTTTGGTGGCACATTCAAAATAGACACGTCGGGGGGAACTGTCGGGCAGGCCGGCCAGAC
>RGBY01000042.1 GCA_009919445.1 Planctomycetia bacterium | reverse complement strand
GCGGTAGAGCCAGCCATGGAGCCGGGGCGTCTTCCCACGCTTGAGCATCTCCCGAATCAGCGTCAGGCGTTTGAGATGCTCAATCTGCACCCGCACGTTCTCCATTGTGAGCACCTCAAGCTTTTCTTCCGGCGTAAGACGGTGCTGCTTGGCAATCTCATCGGCAGCCTGCTTTGCCTCAGCCCCCACGCACAGCCAATCGGCGATGTAGTTCTCTTTGACGCCCCCTTCGAGAGCCGCAATTCCTCCACAGCGAGTATGCCCGCAGACGATCACGTCCTTGATCTTCAGGTGAACCAAGGCGTACTCAAGCAGCGCGGCAATACCCACATCGTTGTAGGAGACCATGTTGGCAATATTGCGATGAACAAACAGCGTGCCGGGCCGCGACCCCGTGATGATGTCCTCGCTCACCCGGGAATCGGCACAACCGATCCAGACCGCCTTCGGGGTCTGCTTGGTGGCAATCTTTTCGTAGTAGGCCGTTTGTGGCTCGAACTCATCCGTTACAAAGCCCTTGTTGCTGACCAGAAGCCTGTCAATCATGAGAAGTTTCTCCGCGGATGGTACCTTTACTGAGGTTTCTCAACTCAATGCGAATGCACTGTTTACCGTTGGCTGGACAACAGCATAGGGTTCACAGACCAAGCCTGTCAGCCCGACCGCTCTTGCAGCCTTCTCGACCGAACCACCACAACAATAGTCTGCTAGCCTCCGTTTGCCACTTGCCGTCTCCTTTTTTGCCCCACATGGCTTTGCTGCCGGTATGAATCCCGTCCTCTGGCTCGAACATTGGCAGGCAATCCTCACCGTTGGCAGGCAATCCTCACCGCGATCGTCGTGGGGGCAACGCTCGCAGCGCTTCTGCTCGGACGGCGGGCCCCAGACATGGCCATGATCGGCGCGGTTGTTGTGCTGCTGGCCGCCGGCATCCTGACGCCGACTGAGGCACTCTCGGGCATGAGCAATGAAGGCATGCTCACCGTGGCTGCCCTGTTTGTTGTTGCCGCTGCCGTTGATCGCACCGGAGCGCTGGCAGTTGTCATTGATCGTGGCCTCGGACGCCCCCGGTCGCTCCCCGCAGCCCAGCTGCGCACGATGACCATTCCGGCGGTTCTGTCTGGCTTCATGAATAACACGCCCGTGATGGCGCTGATGGTGCCAGCCGTCCGCACCTGGGCGCGAAAACACCGACTGAGTGTTTCCAAACTGCTGATGCCCATGAACGACGCCGTCGTCTTAGGTGGCCTCTGCACCCTGATCGGCACCAGCACCAACGTTGTTGTCAGCGGTCTTCTTAACGACAAAACAGGCCTGCGACTTGGCATGTTTGACATCACCTGGCTGGGCGTCCCGCTGCTGATCGTCGGATTCTCATACCTGATGCTTGCCAGTCGCAGCAGTTGGCTGCTGAAAGATCGCCGCCCCGCCATGAGTGCTGGTGATGATCCACGGGAATATTCGCTTGAAATGCTTGTTGAGCAGGGCAGCCCCCTCGCCGGCCGAACCATCGAACAGGCCGGTCTCCGTGGTCTGCACGGCCTGTTCCTTATGGAGATCGACCGAGCCGGCCATGTCCTCACCGCCGTTGAGCCAACCGAACGGCTGGAGACGGGCGACCGGCTGGTCTTTGTCGGCATCGTCGAATCGGTTGTTGAACTGCAAAAGATTCGAGGCCTCCGACCTGCCACCGATCAGGTCTTCCAGCTCGATGGCCCGCGGTCAGAGCGAACACTCGTCGAGGCGGTAGTCTCTAACAGTTGCCCCTTGGTAGGCCGCACCATTCGCGCCGGGCAGTTCCGGTCAACCTATGATGCGGTCATCATCGCGGTTGCCCGCAATGGCGAGCGGCTCCGCAAGAAAATTGGCGATATCGTGCTGCAGCCTGGCGACACGCTGCTTTTGGAGGCGAGCCCCCGCTTTCTCAACCGACAACGGACCAACCGTGACTTCTACCTCGTCAGTGAGGTTGCCGGAGCCAAGACGCCACGTCACGATCTCGCCTGGATTGCCTGCACCATTCTGGCAGCGATGGTGACTGCCGCCACGCTCGAACTGGTGCCGATGGTGACTGCTGCCATGATGGCAGCCACGGCCATGGTGGCGGCTGGCTGCATCGGCCCCAACGAAGCCCGCCGCTCGATCGAATGGGAAACCCTCTTGTTGATTGCCGCCAGCTTTGGGCTTGCCCGGGCGATCGATAAGACGGGCCTCGCCGAGCTCATTGCCCAAAGCACAATCGGTGCCGCTGGTGACCGGCCTTATCTGGTCCTGGCTGCGATCTATCTGGTGACGATGCTCTTCACCGAGACGATGAGCAACAATGCCGCGGCTGTCCTCATCTTTCCGATTGCCTGGCAGACAGCAAGTAACTTGGGGCTCAACCCGATGCCCTTCATCATGTCGATCACTGTGGCGGCCAGTTGCGGATTTGCCAGCCCGCTCGGCTATCAGACCAACCTCATGGTGTATGGCCCCGGCGGCTATAAGTTCAGCGACTACCTCCGCTTTGGCGGCCCGCTGAACCTCATCGTGATGGTGATCACAATTATGCTCGCGCCGCTGATCTGGCCATTTTAGTTTTTGGTGGACGAGGCCGTTGAGACGACGCCTACACGCCACCGGTTGCCTCACGCGCTTTCGGGCAGGAAGCCCCCAGCGCAGGGTGGGGGATCAACGGTTCTGTCCCCGGGCTTGCGGCCGGGGCTTCCGTAAGGCGTCGGTAGCTTGCGTTCGGGAACGTCCGTGAATCGGCATAACCGGAGCAGGCGTTGCCACCGACATGGCCCCGGCAAAATCCCTCTCTCGGCCTGCTTTCATCCCGCTAGGCGGCAACGTACCCTTGAACTTGAAGAAACCGGCCCTGAAGAAACCGCCCCCCACCAGCAGCTAACTCCAGCGGATGAGCGAAATCCTCTTCCATTACTACCGCGTCAACCCGACGACCTGGTTCTACCTGTCGTCGTTGCTGGCGCTGACGGTCTTCTTCAAGTTCAATCGAGTCTGGAGCATCCGCAATGTCGATCTGGCCGGGCTGATCCTATTTGCCCCGGGCCTCCTGGCGGTTGAATACGGTGGCTTCAAGGCGAATGCCGACGCCCAACATCTCGGCTTCATCTGGCTGTTTGTGATCACCGGGCTCTTCACCATCCGGATGCTCTGTGATTCGATGATGGTTCGGCGACCACTGCTGGAACCAAATCTCACCAGCGGAGGCCTCATCTTTCTGGGCTTGTCGTTGTTGGTCTTCCTGTTGGCCAACGTCCTGACCTCGCGGCCAGACCGAGACGACCTGGCTGCTTCAACCACCGCTGCCAAACTCGAAACCGGTGAAGCCGAAGTGGACGCCACTCAATTGGCCCGACTCGGCCCAGGCTACCCCCTGCTCTTCCTGCTACCGCACATCTCAACCCAGCGAATCTTCTCTGCCGATAGCGGATCGCAGACCGGTGGCGATGCAGCCGCGCCACCACCGCGAATCGTTCACGAGACGACGGCGCGAGTGATGGCCATCCTGTCACAGTTACTCATTGTCAGCGGCATGGTCTTCGTCGGCTGGCGTCATTTTGAAAATACCGGTCTTGGTATCGCCGCTGCGGTGCTCTACCTGCTGCTGCCTTATACCGCCATCATGACGGGCCGGGTTGACCATGCTTTGCCCGGAGCCCTCGTGGTCTGGGCCATCGCTGCCTACCGGCGGCCAGCCATCGCCGGAGGCCTCATCGGCCTAGCGATCGGCGTCATCTACTATCCGGTTTTCCTGCTCCCCCTCTGGTGCAGCTTCTACTGGGAGCGGGGTGTCCGCCGATTTACCACCGGCGTAACCGCAACACTGGCTGCACTGGTGATCGGACTCTGGTTTACCTCACCATCGCTCGACGTCTTTGCCGGCCAGCTGCAACAGATGTTTGGCTGGATTTTCCCCAGTGAGGTCAGCCTCGAGGGATTCTGGTCATTCCCGGCCTACGATCCCGTCTTCCGCCTGCCCGTGCTCGCTGCGTTCCTGGTGATGATGGCGACCTTGGCAATGTGGCCCTCCCCAAAGCATCTCGGCACCCTGATGAGCTGCACCGCCGCCGTCCTGCTGGGCAGTCAGTTCTGGAAGGCCCATAACGGTGGCCTCTTCCTGGCCTGGTTCCTGCCTGTGCTGCTGCTGGTTGTCTTCCGCCCCAACCTCGAGAACCGCGTGGCCCTGCGGGTTCTCGATGAAGACTGGTTTATCCATCGGCGTCGGCGTCAGCAGGGCGTCGGTAGCGAAGCCTGATCAAGTGCGGCCACGCTGCTGGCCGCTCTCCCCATGGTTACCCATGGTTCCTCATGATTCCTCATGGGCTTCGCCGGAGATCAGTCTCGGGTGAAAGTTGCTGACCCCGCCACCAGGCTTGCCAGCTGGCCTGATCCCAGCTGTAGTTCACTTCCGTCAGGGCAGTCAACGCCTCGAGCACCTGGCGGTTTTGGGCCGACACCGTACTGGTTTTCGGACCGCCTCCGAGGGTCAGGCCGCCGCCTCCCGGAGTAAAGGTTGCCGACGTCTGGCCACCCGTCCCCGGATCAGTCACCACCACATGAGTGGTCACCAGGGCCCTGATCAGCGGTTCAATCGCAGACCGATCACCAACCCGACCCAACACGGCAGCGGCTCGGTTGATGCGATCATTGTGAGGCCCAGCGAGGGCGGCCACCAGTGGCGGCACCACCTGCGCCGACGGGGCCTGCTCAAGCTGCTCGGTCGCCTGCCAGCGGACCTCGCGATCCGGATGATCAAGCGCCAGCGACAGCAGGGTTCCAACAGCATCGGCTGTGCCGATGTGGGCAAGTGCCTCCACATAAAGCAACCTCGCCCGTGCCAGTGGTTCAGCCTGGATTGCCTGGGACAGCGCCGGAACAGCCAGCGGGTCGTGCATCCCGCGAATCTGCTCGGCGGCCTGCTCGGCGGTTGCCGGCTTGTCGAGGTCTCGCCGCAGCCGCTCGAGTTGCTGCCGGGCAGCAACCTGACCAGCTGTGAGCGTATCGGCCTGCTTCATCAGGCTGATTTCTTGCGAGGTTCGCCAGGCCCCCTCGTACCGCTGATAGCCCAAAGACTCCATCCGCTGCGCATGCGCTGACGGCGAGGCAGCGGCAACGGGCATTGCCACTCCGACCATGATCAGACCGATGAATCCTGCCTCAAAACAACGCATTGCTGTGTTTCATCGGAAAACCGACCCCGTTTCCTCCGCCTCAAGATCAGATTCCACCCGCCGCATCCTGAAGCATGCCGACATAGACCGAAAAGACCCGAAAGATGACGAGGATGATCAGCCCTGCCACGGCCAGCCAGACGCCGCCCCCGGCCGCCTTGGCCGATGCCTCAAAGCCCCGTCGGGCCTCATCCGCAAACTCGTCACTGAGCCTGCTAAGCACCTCTGAGACCATGCCAGAACTTTCCCCCACGGCAATTCCCTCAATGAGGACTTCCGGAAACCGTCGGCTGGCAGCGAGTGCCTCAGCAAGGGTGTCACCAACAAGCAGCCGGTCTTCAATCCAGCGGGCGTCAACCGCCAAGCCGGGGGCAACCGTTCCGGCCATTTCAACCAGTCGTCCGGCATCAAGACCAGCCCCTGCCGCCAGCGAGGCAGCCCGGCTCCATGACGCCGCTTCACTCGCCCGCGCTGCTGGCCCAATCAGTGGCACCCAGTTGAGCAGCTGACGCATGACGCCATGGTTCCGCCAGCTGGCCAAAAGGAACTGAAAACTGATCGCTGCAACCGCCGCCACCAGCAGCAGCATCAGGCCATACTGAATCAGCCCCGGCATGCCGATCAGACCGAGGCCAATAAAATCGAGTGGTTTGCCCCATTCCAATTTGATCATGCCACCGAGAAAGATCAGCAGCCCAACCACCCCCAGGGCAAGTACCAGTTGCAAGACCGGCCAGACCAGGCTGGCTCGCAGTTGCCGGGAAGTCTGTACCGTGTGGTCAAGCACACGAGACAGTTCCCTCAGGGTATCAACGTCGCGTCCGGTCTGATCTCCGACAGCAACCATGCCGAGCACGAGTGGCGTAAAAAGGCCCGTTCGCGTGAGAGCCTCAGCCAGCATCTCCCCACCGTTGAGGGCGACTGTGGCCTCGTTCAGACGTGGCCGCCAGCGGGCTGGAACTCGCTGGACCTCACTGGCCCAGGCCTTGCGGAGGTCAATTCCCGCCCGCAAGGTGATCGCCAGCCGACCAAGCAGATCGGCCTGCAGCCGCAGCGGTAATCGGCGGCGGAATAGCCCACCAAACCGTTTCTGCGCAGGCTCAGTCATTCACCCTCAGCCCTTCTTTGTCCCGATCAGCGGTAAACAGACCCTGCCTGCTCCCACCGGACCGAGCATCTGGTACAACCCGAGCGAGGATTTATCTTCCACAAGAAGCCTCTCCCCGGCTCCTCGTTTTCCCATAAGCAGTTCCTCGCATCAATCGCCCTTTCGCCATGACAGCCCACTGGCCGACCGTCACGATCGTCGGAGCAGGTCTGATCGGCGGCTCGGCCGGACTGGCCCTGGCCGACCGGCGGCTGGCCGACCGTATTATCGGTGTGGGCCGGTCAGAGGCTTCCCTGGCCACTGCTCAGCAGCGGGGAGCCATCACTGAGGGGACGACCGATCTGGCCGCCGGCGTTGCCGCAGCCGACTTGGTGCTGGTCGCGACCCGCGTCGGCATGATTCCGCAGTTGCTTGAGGCAATCGATGCGGCCGTCCGACCCGGCACACTTCTCACAGATGCGGGCAGCACCAAGCAGTCGATCGTTACCGCTTGGGAACAGGCCCGAGAAAGCCGCCGCAGCCGCTTCGTTGGTAGTCACCCGCTGGCTGGCAGCCACCAGCGAGGCCCCCAGGCCGCCACGGCCGACCTCTTCGCGAACCGACTGACCATCCTCACCCCCAGCCCCGATACCCCCCGAGCCGACGTCGAGGCCATCGGGAGCTTCTGGACTGCGCTCGGCTCGAACCTGCTGGAATTGGCTCCGGCAGAACATGATCGGCTACTGGCCGCTGCCAGCCATGCGCCTCACGTGGTGGCAGCTGCATTGGCTGCTGCCACACCGACCCCGGCCCGGCAACTCACCGCTGGCGGCTGGCGGGACACCACCCGCATTGCCGCTGGCGACCCCGAACTGTGGGCTGACATTCTGCTCGATAATGCCACCGCGGTGGTCACTCAGATTGAACAGGTCTCCGCTGCGACTGAAGACCTTCGGGCTGCCATCGAAGCCGGTGACCGCACTACTCTCATCCGCCTGCTCACTCACGCCAAGGAAATTCGTGATGCTCTGGGAAGTTGACGTTCATCCCCGTGAAGCCAACGCTGCCGTTCATGGCCTGATCGCTTCTGACTGACCCTGTTACCGAGGTCTGTCGGGTAGCTGCAGTCGATGCTCCCGACCTGCTCGCCGCCCCTCCCGGCATGGCGACAGAAGATTTCCTCGTGGTCCACGTCCTGCCCAAGCCCGGCGTCACAGATCCGGCTGCCGAGAGTGCCCGCGAGGCCATGACGCTTCTGGGAATCGAAGCCCGGGCCGTTCGGAGCCTGCGGAAGTACTGGCTGCCAGCAGCTGCACTGACCACCCCTCAGGCCGAACAGTTCGCCTGGAAACGACTAGCCAGTGACGCCATTCACGATGTGGCCATCGGCCCCCTGCCCCTTACCCGACTGAGCGGCGGCAGTCCTTGGCAGCTCACTCGTGAAACCATCTCGCTTGACGGACTCGATGATGCTGCCCTCGAAGAGGTGAGCCGCCAACGCTGCCTTGCTCTTACGGCCGATGAGTTGCGGGCCGTTCGTGACCACTTCCAGCAACTGGGGCGTCCACCGTTTGAAATTGAACTGGAGACAATTGCCCAGACGTGGAGCGAACACTGCTGCCACAAGACACTGGGCAGCCCAATCGACCACCGTGGCCCGGCCGGTGAAGTCCACTATGACAACCTGCTCAAAGAGACGGTCTTCGCTTCAACCCAGATGGTCCGCGAGCAGTTGGGCCCAGACGACTGGTGCGTCAGCGTGTTCCGCGATAACTCTGGCGTTGTCCGCTTTGATGGCGACCATGATATCTGCGTGAAAGTTGAGACCCACAACCATCCCTCGGCGATCGAGCCCTACGGTGGTGCCGCAACTGGGCTCGGGGGTGTTATTCGCGATGTGCTCGGTACCGGTCATGCTGCCAAGCCACTGGCCAACCTCGATGTCTTCTGCGTGGCTCCACTGGATACACCAACAGCATCAATTCCTCCCGGCGTGATCCCACCGCAACGGCTGCTGCATGGTGTCGTTGCCGGCGTCCGGGACTACGGCAACAGGATGGGCATTCCAACTATCGCCGGTGCCGTTGCCTTTCATCCTGGCTATCTCGGTAACCCACTTGTCTTTTGCGGCACGGTCGGCATCATGCCACGGCATTCGGCCGAAGGCCGAGTCGACCCAGGTGATCTCATTGTGGTGGCCGGCGGCCGCACCGGTCGCGATGGCATCCACGGGGCAACCTTCTCGAGTATCGAGCTTTCCAGCGACAGTGAAAGCCAGTCGGGAGGGTCGGTGCAGATTGGCCATGCGATTCACGAAAAGACTCTGACCGACTTCACCCTGGCTGCGGCTGCCGAGCGGCTCTTCCGTGGTCTCACTGACTGTGGGGCTGGGGGACTGTCGAGTGCGGTGGGTGAAATGGGAGCCGAAGTCGGTGCTGAGGTCGATCTTGAGACCGTCCCCCTAAAATACGATGGCCTCTCGGCCACTGAGGTCTGGATCAGTGAGGCCCAAGAACGCATGGTTCTGGCAGTGCCACCGGGCGACTGGCCGCGACTCGCCGAGATTGCCCGCCAAGAGGGTGTGGAGGCGACCGTCATCGGTCGCTTCACCGGAGAAGGCCGCCTTGTGCTCCGCTGGAATGGTGATGTGGTGGGTGATCTTGAGTGTCACTTCCTCCACGAGGGTCGGCCACGCCGACGGCTAACCTCGCACTACACGCCACCGGCGGCATCACCCTTAGCCTGGCATCTGGACAGCACATCCCTAGGCGATGTCCTCCTTAGCCTGCTCGGCGCTGCCGATGTGGCCAGTAAAGAATGGATTATTCGGCAGTACGACCATGAGGTTCAGGGCCTCAGTGTGCTCAAGCCGCTACTGGGCCCGACGGCCGGACCGGCTGATGCAACAGTGATTCGCGGTGTGCTGGGCAGGCCTCGCGGCATTGTGCTGGGGGTCGGCCTCCGCCATCACCTTGGCCCGCTCGATCCCTACCAGATGGCTGTGGGGGGCATTATTGAAGCGGTGGCAAACTGCATTGCCTGTGGCGCTGACCCGGCACGAATTGCCCTGCTCGACAACTTCTGCTGGGGCGACTGCCGGCGGCCTGAATCACTCGGCACGCTGGTTGAAGCCTGCCGCGGCTGTCAGGATGCCGCCGTGGCGTTGGCTGCTCCTTTTGTCAGCGGGAAAGACAGCCTGAATAATGTCTTCACCTGGAAAGATGCCGACGGCAACTTGCAGGAACGGTCAATCCCGCCGACCCTGTTGGCCACCGCCATGGGTCAGATTGCCAACATCGGCCACTGCGTTTCTCCCGACCTCAAGCAACCAGGCAGCCGCCTGGCACTTGTGGGAGCCTCAACCGCCGCGCTGGCGGGAAGCCAACTGGCCGTACTCGGCCGCGTGAGCGGTGGTCGTGTGCCAGAGGTTGACCTTGCCGGGTGCCGGCAGGTGTTTGAGACCATTCATCGTCTCATTCAACAGCGTCTGGTGGCTGCCTGTCATGATCTCTCCGACGGCGGCCTAGCTGTGGCCGTCGCTGAAATGGCCATTGGCAGTGGCCTGGGAGCAACGGTTGATCTCGCCGCCGTGCCTCTTGCCGCTGGCACTCCAGCAGCCACAGCAGACGACCTGACCAGCCTGGTGACGGTGGCGGCCACCGAAACACCAGGACGGTTTCTGCTGGAAGTCCGTGAAGAGCAGGCTGACCAGTTTGCCAAGGAGGTTGGCGATCTTCCCTGGGCGTGGATCGGCACCGTAACCGACAACGGGCAGCTTGCCCTACAGGCCGGAGCCGACCGCGTGGTCGCGGAGCTTCCGGTTGTTGAACTGGCCGCCGCCTGGCGGGCACCGAGCCACGACCAGTCATCTCGTATCGCTTCAGTTTAAGGAACCCAGCAATGCTCGCCCCCCGCGCTCTTATCCTTCGTGGCCCCGGAACCAACTGCGATCATGAGACTGCCCATGCCTTTGAGCGGGCGGGCGGGGTCAGCCGTCGTGTGCATGTTCGCAGCCTTGCCGAGCGTCCCGCTGTTCTGGATGACTTCCAGATCTTCTGTATTCCAGGTGGCTTCTCCTACGGTGACGACATCGCCAGCGGCCGGATCTTGGCCCTTGAACTCAGCCAACGACTCGGCGATGCCCTCCGCCGGTTTCACGATCGCGGAGGTCTGATTCTTGGGATCTGCAATGGCTTCCAGGTGCTCCTCCAGACAGGACTGCTCCTCCCCGCCGCCGCTGATGGAAGCCTCCAGGCGACTCTGGCCCATAACAACTCTGGGCAGTTTGTCGATTGCTGGGTCAATCTTGAGACAACTCCAGGCAACTGTGTTTTCCTCCGGGGCCTCAGCCGGTTTGAACTGCCGGTCGCCCATGCCGAGGGACGGTTTGCAACCGTCAGTGATGACTTCCTCGACAGGCTCGACACCGGTGGCCAGCTGGTTCTGCGATATGCCAACAACGAGGCGGGGCAACCAACCAACCCGAATGGATCCGCCCGCAACGTGGCTGGTGCCTGTGATGCCAGTGGTCGGATTCTCGGGCTAATGCCCCATCCTGAGCGTTTTATCGAGGCCACCCAGCATCCGGCATGGTCCGGGCGTCTCGATCCTGAGGCTGCTGGGGCCGGGCTCGCTCTGTTTAAAAACGCCCTGCGGGCTGTCGCTGGAGATGACGCTTGACCTGACTGGCTGGTCTGCCTACTTTCCCCGCCCTCGCTGCCGATCCGCCCATTGGCCACCGGATGTCTCATGCAGCCCAGCCGCTCTGCTCATTTCCTGACAGCTCTCGTGCTGCCTTTGAGGCGGCTTGCTGTGCTGCTGCCCCTTCTGGCGGTTGGCTGCCAGTTGCCAATGCTCGACGGTTTTCTTACGAGCACGCCTGACCAGCGGGGCGAGGCGTTGCTTGGTGCTACAGCTGACGGCTCAGCTGCAGCGGGGCGGCTCGAAACCCTCCCGCTGGAATTCACATTTATCAGACATGCCGAGGATGACGCGGAACTCGGTGATCCGCTCTGGAGCATGGTTGACGAACAGTGCCTGCCGACCGACCTCCGTTACCGACTGGGGAGCAACGGCCTGCGAGTTGGAATCATCCGCGGCATGCTGCCGCCGTCATTAGCAGCCCGCTTCAGTCCCACTCCCGAGCAATCAGGAGCTGGCGAGATCAGCCTGCTTGAGGATGACCGATCGGTTGTCCGCCGACTGGTTCAGGCCCTGCCTGCCCGCTCGAATGAAATTGTTGCCACCCCACGGGTGCCTGAACTGGTACTCCTTGAAAGAGACACCCGGTCGACTGCCGATCAGCTCTCTGGTCAGACCTACGCCGATGCCAGTGCTGTTTTTGATGTGCGAATCACACCCGCCGCTGATGGTGGCGTGAGCCTGAGCCTGACTCCGCTGATCAAGCACGGCCCGGTCGAACGCAACTGGATTGGGGATGACGGAGCCTTCCGGCTGGAAGCGGGCCAACGGAAGACCGTGATGGACCGGCTGGTCGTTGAAATGCCACTTCCCCCAGATGGCACCCTGCTTCTCTCTTGCGCTGGTCCCCCAGCTTCCAGCCTTGGGGATGCCTTCTTTCGCGACCCCCGTGGCCGACACGAAGGCTGCCGCTTATTAGCAGTGCGGCTGCAGGCTCGTACCACGACCCGATGTTTGTGGCCGGTCCGGTCGCCGAGGCTGACGACTGAGAAACTGGGCAAACCCGGCAGCCCAGTCGGGCTCCTGTCGTGCGGTTTGGTCACAACATGCCTGTTGTGCCGATTGATTTCCCAGGGATGGCGTTCGTCGTCTTCCCACGAGAATTCCAACGGCCTTCGCGGGGATGCTTTTCGGAAAACGAACAGCGTCGCCAACTGGCTCACCGGACCGAACTATGACTGCATCTGCCACCCAGAAGCCTGCCACGAAAACTCTGCACCGCCCGAAGGCCTCGACTGTCTTCGCTGCCGCCTTCCTTGCCGGAGCCGCTGCGGCCGTAGCCGTCAATCGGGCCTTTGATGTGCACCTGGCCCAATCGGTGCCACAGGTCGAGAGCGAGACAATTTTTGTGGCACTCCGTTCCTTGCCCAATGGTTCACCAGTCAACATCTATGACGTTGCCTTGAAGCCCTGGCCTACGGCCATGATGCCGGCCACCGCACTACGGGCTGATGCAACCTTCGAAAACATGGTGTTGCGGCATCCGGTCCAGGAAGGTCAGCCGATCCTCTCACTGCAGTTGGCTGAAGCACAGCCGGAATCCCAGCAGCACTATGTCAGCAGTCCACCGCCGGCCGCAGAAACCACCCCAGTCAGGCACCGCAGCCAGGCGACCCCACCGCCAGCGTTTGTTCCCTACTCAACAACCGCGCCGATCCCCGTGGCACCCGCTCCGAATCAGCAGGCCGCTCATCGGCCCCCAGCTCCTGTGGCGAACCAGCCAGAGCAGACCGAGCCGAAACAGGCCGAGCCAGTTAAACAGAGCGTCGAACCCGCCATGCAGCCAACACCTGCTACCGCGACCCTGGCAGCAGACAACACCCCTCAACCGGCGCACCGCGAGCCCACACCGGTAGAGGCCGAGCCAGCCACAGCCGATGCGGCACCTGTCACACCAGCGAAGCCGAGCCAGTTCGCCGCCGCTGAAGCCAAACCAGTCGTTGAGACAGCTCCTCAACCTGCTGAGACGAGCAGCACGCCAGTAGCCGCGGCAGAGCAGACGGCTCCAGCAGCAGCGGTCGCTGCCAGCGAAAACACCGCCTCACAGCCGGTGCCTGCTGAGAAAGCCGTGGAGCCAGAGGCGGCAGCCCCGGCAGAGTCAGTGGCGTCAGTGGCTGAGACCGCCCCGAGCGAGCCAGAACCTGCCAGCCAGCCGGAATCTGTAAGTGAGCCAAAATCCATGGTTGCCAGCCTGCCTGCGGCAGCAGCGGAACAGGTGGCTGAGGAACCTGTCGAAACCAAACCAGAGCCGACCACAACGGCCGTGGCCGAGCCAGGCCCGCCGCCGGTTGCCACGACTCCAACGCCGGCACCGAAGTCGGTCGAACCGATCGATGTCACGGCATCGGTACTGGCGCGGGCTGATTCCCAGCCGGCTGCCGGCACAGAACAACCCACTGCCACGCTACCTTCGTCCCTGCCCAGCCTCGGCGGTTCTCAGGCTGGTCCGACACCGGCTGGCCAACAGCCCATGCGGTATCTGGTGGTGCCAGAGCGGATTGCCCTGCAGGTCGATCATTCCTTCACCCGCCGCCCGGCTCCTCAGACGACCAGCCCAACGTCGGCCGCTCGGCAGAACGAAGGGGTGAAGCCGCTACCAAACGCAACGGCTAGATCACGGACGACGAGTCGACCGACTCCTGCAGCACCACAGCGGAATGCTGACAGTCGCCCGGGCCAGCCTTCGCAGCAGATGCAGGCGACGGCCGGCAGCGTCCCCCGGGTGAACCGGCCAGCCGGCACCACGAGCCGACCAACCAGCCAGCAGACCGCCAGCAAGACGACGAAACCGGTTGAAGAACCGGAACCGCGGCTGCGTGCCTTGTTCCCCAACATCTCGGCCGGCCTGTCAGCCATG